>NZ_JACJUP010000400.1:0-5280 GCF_014748295.1 Planktothrix sp. FACHB-1355
CTTACTAAAAGTAAAAAATGTCTCCCTGCTTGTATTATGGTATTTCTTAAGAAAAATAAATTGTTATGTTGCTAATTTGAAAAAACCAGTTTATCGAACAATTTTTTCAATAAAATATAAGTTTTTAAGGCAACGACAAGTGATAAAATATAAAAGCTATAAGTAGATTTTTTATGACTGAATGTTAAATTTCATTACTTGTAAAGCAAAGTTACATTTATAGAGCTAACTGTCTTTGCCGCTCTTCCCGTCCCCCTGTCTCCGTTTTTTCGGCCATAGGGTATGGGGCGATGGAGCGTAGGGTGTTGGTAATGATTGTACGGCACAGCAAGCGTTTCATAAAATCGATCGGCTTTACTTATGGGATGATGTACCGGATAGCCAATCCAGAAAGGGACTTATACAATGTCGGCGTAAATAAGCGCATTTTTGTAATAATTCTTAATTTTTAGCTATCCATTAACTTGTGACACAGTGCAAACAAAATCTATGCTCCAGAGTAACCGGTTGCCGATTTTGTCTAACCCTCAGCACTTCGATCGAACTTTTGGACGAGCAATTTTGTTTTTCAGACTTTTTTTAATAAATTGTGATCTTTTTAACAGAAAAATCGCAGCTAGCGTGGTTTGATATTTAATAGACAAAAAAAAGTTTCTGCGCGGGATCTCCACATTGTTGGTTTAATCTCAAAACAGGAGCAGCTTAATAGTTGGTTATACTTCATTTGACAAGTTAAACCAATAGAGCTGAATTGCTTTTAACCACAAGCAATTAAACCTGCCGATGTTTTAATCTAGAACATTTCACCAGAGTATAAAATACTAGGATTTATAACAAATGTTACCAACAAGCAGAAATTCTCTCTATTGTACTGGAGTTTCCTTTTTTTCCAAAAAGTTACTTAGGCGATCTGATTCCTTGTAGGAGCCACTAAGCGGGAAAGTATTAGCATTTGTAGAACCTAGAGTGGAGCTACAAATTTGAATAAACAATGGTTCGCCAATAACGAGAAAGATTACAAACTATACAGTCTGTATTTAGCTGGAGGAATGTTATGACTAAGTGTCTTTGTTGCTCGAATCAGTTACTGCGCCACATTAGACATAGCCGCGTTTACTGGTTTTGTTCCCACTGCTGGCAAGAAATGCCGGATCTCACAGAGGTTGTCGCATCTACTCAGCCCTATAGACCGACAATTAAACAGTTGATCGATCGCTCTGCCTTAACTACTAGCTAGACAGTATTTAAGGTAAAAATTTTGAAATGTAAAATTTTTTCACAATTTTGATATTGCCGATCGATCTTCAAATTATTTAGCGAAAAACAAAATTAAAGCCCCTGATAGAGTAATTCAAGGGCTTTAATTTGTATTTATTTTAAATAACAGAGCTTCCTCTCCCAGCCCATTGAGAACTTTAGCGACTCTTATCAATCTTTTCGTTTGATGTCAAGTGGATCGATTCATCTGATTTACTCCACATTAGAAATCTCATTCACAACTTGCGGGCGTCCCCGACGCACTCCGTACAGTAGTCGATCGAGGATGCTTTGTTCTTCTTCGCTTAAACTATTTTGCAAAAGTGCTGCCATTAATCCGTAGCGATCGGCAATAGTTATGCGTCCAGAACTGGTGGCTTCAGCAAATAACTCGAACAAGCCGGCTGGAAGTAGGTTAATGTAGTTAGACATCGCTTTTGCTTGAACTCGATGATTTTATTATGTTTCAGGCTTCTAAAGTGGAAAGCGATCGATCTGTAAAGAAATTGTGATATTTCCCTGTCCACTTTACCGATGCAGATCCATTATTTAAGCGATCTCGATCGCAATCACAGGAAAAATAGAGTTGGCAACGGATGTCGATCGGGTATCGCTTCTGTTTTTTTACCAACCTTAAAAAAGGCCAGCAATAAACGTAGTATATCTAGGAGACAAGTTAAGTAGCTTAAGGGAAAATACGGAAACTTGGCTATGTTTTTGCAGCTTTCAGCGTTGCCATATCCGTATTTCCCCTGCACGAATCCTGAATTAACAGTAACCCTAACGATATGAATCACAAAGATTTCATGAAGATGGCGATCGAGCAAGCAAAACAAGGCGACGCTCCCTATGGTACGGTGATAGTCAAAAATGGCGAAGTAGCGATCGCCGCCCATAACACCGTCAAGCGAGATAACGACCCCTCAGCCCACGCAGAAATCAACGCCATTCGTCGTTTAACCGCCAAAATTGGCAATTACTCTCTCCAAGGCTATACCTTATATACCTCTTGCGAACCTTGTCCCATGTGTGCCACAGCCTGTATTTGGGCAGGCATATCAGAAATTGTTTACGGTGCTTCCATTCAAGATTTAATTGAGCGAGGCATTTCTCAAATTGATTTACCTTGCGAAGAAATCATTGCCAAAGGATTTAGGAAAATTCCAGTTACAAAAGGTATTTTAAAAGCCGAATGTCTAGAATTATTCAAGTAATATCTTAAAATTTATGCGAATATCATTCGATCTTGATGACACCCTTATTTGCCATCAAGGTTGCGTCCAGCGAGAACCAAACCGAGTACCGTTTTTTCTCAAGCCCTGGATTAACGAACCGCTGCGCCTCGGCACACGCGAACTGATGCAAAAATTGAAACAATATGGGTGCGAAGTTTGGATTTATACAACTTCTTATCGTTCGCCTTTTTATGTACGTTTGTGGTTGTTTTGCTACGGCATTCATGTAGCAAAAGTGATTAATCAAGCTACTTATCATGCTTATCTAAGACGCAATCCAAGCAATTCTACGCTCAGCAAAAACCCCAAAATATTTGGTATAGACCTGCACGTAGACGATTCTGAAGGAGTTAGATTGGAAGGGGAAAAGTACGGTTTTGAAGTAGTCGTAATTTCTCCTGAAGATCGCAATTGGACTGAGCGAGTCCTTAAAGCAATTGCACTTCGTTTCGAGCGGTAATTCCTAAGACCTTTCTAAACGTCAGAGATATCCTTCTCGTTCTTACAAATTCCTTGCCTTTATACTTATCTTTCTTACGAAGTGCAATCCCGTGTTGCCATTCGTATCTAGCCTGTTTCTGTAAGATAAGCAAACTTCCCGGCAATAGCAAAATGGGTATCTTTTGTTTCGTTTGACTGTGAGTAAAGTCCATCACGCAGACACTCCCCAAACTTAATGAAATAATCGTTTCGCCAAAACAGGGTACGCAGTCGATATGTGCAGCTATTCCCTGACCGGGTTCGTATTCATTAATAATTACTTGATCCGGTAAACTTTCCGTTAACTTGTCTGTATAAAGTTGTTTGGCAATACTCAGTAACCAATCCGGTAAATCGCCCAGATACAGCGATGATTCAACCGAGCGTTTTTGATAATTATATTTGTAACCGTAATGCTGAACTCTTCTTTTTAATTCTGTTGACCAGACTTGACGATCGATCGTATCCAGCAATTGACATTGTTCAGCCGCGCTAATGTAATCGCAAATGTACTTAAGACCGGGAACTTCCAACATCACTACTTAATCTAAAATGGATTGAGTTGATTGAAAAAGCCAAACGTAAAAATAGATTGTATTTCCAGAGAAGTTAAAATAGATTTACGATCGTCGTGTACGAGGAGACGCTCTGGCCATTTTGAAGGCAGATTATCCCGTTTCCCCATCACTCCTGCTTGTATTCTGGTATTAATTATGCAACTATTGGCTCAAGTTCATCAACTATGTATATGGGCGATAAGAGGAACACCAACTTAGCAAAGCTGGAGAATTTAATTAATTGAGGCACAAGAAAAAGTTTTTCAATTTCGATGGCATTAATATGATTGTTGCATATGCTACAGGGAAAGGTTCACTCCATTATCCCAGGTGAGAATGATACGAGCGTGAGGATTGAAAATTCCCTCTTTGGGATCTCTTGTCAGTAGTTGCTTGCCAGGAAAATTTTTCTTTGTCCCCCATATCCCTTCTTCCTCTTGGCTTTTAACTTTTGACTTTTGACTTACTCCCCCTCCCCCGCATTTTGGGCAGCAGCGCGATCGGTTAATATATCAAAGCGTGTTTGAAACTTGACACAGTAGGGAAACTTCGGTGTAACTCCGAGGCTGTGCGGCAGCTGTAAGCGAGCGTCAACTGCTTCGTAAGCCAGAATGCCTACCTGCAACTGTCCACCATAATTTCCTGCCTCGCACGGGAAAGGATTATATTAATGTTTGCTGCCAATTCATCCAGTCCGACTTCTTTATCTAACTCCCAGTCCTTAGAATTGCCACCTCTGCCGCTGCAACGTCCTCTACTGGCGATCGGTCACGGCAGCAGAGATGATGATGGAAGGCAGAGTTTTCTAGAATTTGCCGCCGCCTATCAAGCTTTGGACACCTCTCGTCCCGTCGTACCCTGCTTTTTGGAACTGACCGGCCCTACAATTCAAGAGGGAATAGACAAATGCGTCGAACAAGGCTACACCGAACTTTCAGCCTTGCCAATACTTTTATTTGCAGCTCGGCACAACAAGTTTGACATCACGAACGAATTAGACCGGGCAAAACAAAGGCATCCCCAGCTAAAGATTCACTACGGGCGTCATTTTGGCGTCACGCCAGGGATATTAGAATTGTGGGGTCAGCGCCTTGCCGAACTCGATCGACCGGAGTGGAAGCGAGAAGATACCGTCCTCCTATTTGTCGGTCGAGGTTCCAGCGACCCGGATGCCAACGGCGACGTATACAAACTCGCCCGCATCCTTTGGGAAGGCAGCGGTTATCTGACAGTCGAAACTTGCTTTATCGGCATTACTCATCCCCGTTTGGAAGAAGGTTTCCGTCGCGCCAGACTCTACCAACCCAAACGGATTATAGTTTTACCGTACTTCCTCTTCACCGGACTTCTGGTTAAAAAGATTTTCGATATCACCGCCCAACAGCAAGAGCAATATCCCCATATTGCCATGACTTGCTTACCGGAAATGGGGCTTCATCCCCAACTTTTCAGGGTATTGCGAGAACGGGAAATTGAAACTCAGCTAGGTCAAGTGCAGATGAACTGCGAAATGTGCAAATTCCGCCTAGCATTTAATTCCTCCAGCAACGGACATTCTCACGCCCACGATCATTTCCATTACGGACACGGACATCGCCATCACCATACTCACGATCACTCTCACGATGATTCTGCCCATAATCACGCGCACCACAGTCATCATAACCACAGCCATGACCATGACCACCCCGCCGTTGACCCTTATGCAGATTTAGAAAAATATCATCAAAAAATTTGGCAAGCACCCTAGA
>NZ_JACJUP010000401.1:0-5237 GCF_014748295.1 Planktothrix sp. FACHB-1355
ACTTCATAAAATCCTCCACTCTCCCTCTTCCCTCTTCCCTCTTCCCTCTTCCCTAGCCCCTAACCCCTAACCCCTAACCCCTAGCCCCAACGCGCTAACTACATATAGACTGTGGAATGGTTCATAGTTTGGTGTTGCAATGGAAATCGGTCAAACAGTCCGCGTCCGTCGTCTTCGGGATCGTGCGCCAGAAAACGTAATCAAACGACTGGGACAGCGGGGCATTATTCAGGGATACAAAATAGTAGATGGTAGCGGTGTGGGAGTAGTTGTCCAGTTTGAGGACAAGTTTGCTACCTGGTTCTTTGAAGACGAACTAGAACCCGTAAACGCTTAAGGAAGACAAATGTCCTTGATTTTGACATTTTTGGGCAAGGGTGGCACCGGTCGCACGACAGTGGCGATCGCTGCTGCCAAACAGCTAGCTAGCCAAGGAAAGCGCGTGCTGCTAGCCGGACAGGGCAGCGACCCCGCGATGAGTGCGATTTTAGGCGCTACCCTTGGCCCCGACCCCCAGGAAATATCGACTAATCTCCAGGGGGTGCAGTTTCATACAGCCCAGCTGCTGGAACGCAGCTGGGAAGAGTTAAAAAAGCTGGAAGCGCAGTATCTCCGCACGCCGATCGTCAAAGAAGTATTCGGTCAAGAGTTAGGCGTATTGCCGGGAATGGATAGTGCCTTGGGGCTAAATGCCATTCGGGAGTACGACGCTGCCGGGAAATACGATGCGATCGTCTACGACGGGACAGGCGACCAAACCACACTGCGGATGCTGGGAATGCCGGAAATTCTGAGTTGGTACATTCGCCGCTTTCGGAATTTGTTTATCAATTCCGATTTGGGGAAAACCATATCGCCGTTTATCCAACCGGTCACCAGCGCTGTCTTAAATGTGAATTGGGGCGAGGATAACTTCGCCCAACCTACCAACCAGGTAAACAACCTGTTAGACCAAGGTAAGGATGCTGTAGCCAATCCCCATCGCATGGCGGCTTATTTGGTGAGTACGGGCGACCCAGTAGCGATCGCCACTGCCAAATACCTTTGGGGTAGTGCCCAGCAAATCGGTCTCACTGTGGGCGGCGTCATTCTCAATCAAGCCACTATGCCAGACACAACGGCAGCCGAGACAGCGCAAAACCTAGAACAGGTTTATCAGACATTCGATCGCGAAGCCGCCGTCACCGACAGCGTAACCAGTGAATTTGCGCCTTTGGCAGTCAGCGTTATGCCTGCCCGCAGCGGCGGCAACTGGCAACCCCTAATGGCGGCGCTGCCAGATTTCCGGCAAGCTTATAGGGCTCCCAAACCCATAGAAATTGACATCCCAGCTCGTCAAGTGCGGCTGTTCTTGCCTGGGTTTGACAAAAAGCAAGTTAAACTCACACAGTACGGCCCGGAAGTGACGATCGAAGCAGGCGACCAGCGCCGCAATATTTTCCTTCCTCCCCAGTTAAGCGGGCAACCGGTTAAGGGAGCGAAATTCCAAAATAGTTATCTAACTATTTCTTTCTAGCCAGAAGCTGGAGGTAATAAGGCTGGCGGATTTCCAAAAGCCGAACCTATTTCTCGTCACGATTTTGGTAGATTTCCTCTTTCATTGAATCCAAAATCTAAAATCCAAAATCTAAAATCCATATGTCTGACCCCACTCCCTCCCAGTTTTCCCCCCATCCCGAAACCAATACTCCAGAATTGGCACAGCCGCTGCCAGTAGAGGCTAATGTTAGCACTACCGATCGCACTGCCAAAACGCGGCAGATGCTAGGTATGAAAGGTGCCGCATCGGGGGAAACTAATATTTGGAAAATCCGCTTGCAACTGATGAAGCCGATTACCTGGATTCCCCTGATTTGGGGAGTAGTCTGCGGTGCGGCTTCCTCCGGTAACTACACTTGGACATTGGAAAACGTGCTGATAGCGGCTGCGTGTATGTTGATGTCTGGGCCATTGCTGGCGGGTTATACCCAAACCATTAACGATTTTTACGACAAGGATATCGACGCCATTAACGAACCCTATCGCCCGATTCCATCAGGTGCAATCTCTATTCCCCAAGTAATTACCCAAGTTTGGGTGCTGTTACTTGCAGGAATTGGATTGGCATACGCCCTCGATCTGTGGGCTGGTCACACCTTTCCCACGATTACTGTTCTGGCGATAGGCGGTTCGTTCCTGTCTTATATTTATTCTGCGCCACCCCTGAAACTGAAAAAAAATGGCTGGCTGGGCAATTACGCTTTGGGTGCCAGTTATATTGCTTTGCCTTGGTGGGCAGGTCATGCTTTGTTTGGCGACCTCAATTCTACAATTGTGATTCTGACTTTGTTTTACAGTTTGGCTGGTTTGGGAATTGCGGTTGTCAACGATTTTAAAAGTGTGGAAGGAGACAGGCAATTAGGTTTGCAGTCCCTGCCGGTGATGTTTGGCGTTACAACGGCGGCTTGGATTTGCGTGCTGGCGATCGATATTTTTCAAGCTGGTATTGCTGCCTATTTGATCGCGATTCACCAGAATTTATACGCCACTATTCTGCTGCTGCTTGTGATTCCGCAAATCACTTTTCAGGATATGTATTTTCTGCGCGACCCCCTGAAAAATGATGTCAAGTATCAAGCAAGCGCCCAGCCTTTCCTAGTTTTGGGGATGCTGGTGGCAGGTTTGGCGTTGGGGCACGCCGGGGTATAACATGAGAAATACTTGTTCAACTTCGATAAGCGAATTGCCGTGTTCCAACTGCTTTATCCGCTGATTCATACCATCCAACCTTTTTTGGTGCCGTTTTGCTTTTTCTTAGCCTGGGCATTGATGTTTCTTTTGGCTGGGAATCTGTGGTCGGCTTTTAACCATAGTGTCACCAGGGCTAAGCGGATGCACCAAATCCCTTGCCCTGGCTGCCAGTTTTTTACTAACGACTATCGTCTTAAGTGTACGGTGCATCCCCATATTGCTAATTCTGAGGATGCGATCGAATGTCCCGATTATTGCCCGAAAACTTATACTTTGTACTGATTTAATCGGGTTCATTTCTAAGAATCTGCACTAATTTCTAACAATACTTTCAAAATACCTCTTTGTTGGGCGCGATCGAATGCGGCGATCGCATTTTCCAATTCATACCGCTCTTGAATCAAGTAATTGACATTTACCTTATTTTGTGATATAATCTCTAACGCTTTTGGGAAAGGGCCGCAACGAGAACCGATCAGAGTAATTTCATCTACCACTAGAGAAGACGCATCGAAAGTGAGATGCCCAGCATAGGTGCTTTTCAAGACCAGAGTACCACGAGGGCGGAGGGCGCGACGAGCGATCGCAAATCCTTCAGGATTACCAGTACATTCAACTGAGAGATCGAAAGTGCGATCGCGAACCATATCGGCAAAGCCAGTTTCGATACCAAGTGCGGCTAAGTAATCCAATTTTTGACGATGACGCCCGACAACTGATAAATCGCAGCCAGTCAGCGCCAATGTCTGCGCTACCAATTGTCCTAACTTACCATCACCTACAACTAGGACGCGATCGTTTGCAGTTATTTTCACCTGCTGCTGAATTTCCAAAGCTGCTGCCACAGGTTCAGTAAAAGTAGCTACATCGGTTGGCACGTTATCCGGTACTGAATGCAGATTTTTTATTGGCAAAGTTAGATATTCTGCAAAAGTGCCATTGCGATTGACAATTCCCAAAACGGTGCGATTTTCGCAGTGAGTCGGGTATCCGTTGCGACAAAACCGACACTCACCGCAAACTGCGTTAATTTCTCCCACTACCCGTTTATTTTGCAGTTCGATCGGCCCCTGTTCCACAATCCCGACAAATTCATGACCTAAAATACCAGTGTAGGGATAATAGCCTCTGAGTAATTCCAAATCGGTGTTGCAGATACCAGCACGCACTACCCGCACGAGTGCTTCCCCCGGTGGTGGCGTGGGAATGGGGACATCGGTACGGAGTTGGAGTTGGTTGTTTTCTAGCCAGAGGGCTTTCATGGTAGGTAAGAGATAGAACAGATGGTGAATTGTTTTTATTTTATATCCGTGTCATGCGTGCCTTTCCTCAATCTTCCCCCAACGTCAGCAAACCTGCTTTTCGATCTACGACTAACCGCCAATTTTCCAGCCAAGGTAAACCGATTAAAAACTCAGGAATTTCTCTCCCACCTAAAACGGGAATAGTAAATTCTTGACCATCAAATAAAACGCTTCCCACGTAGAGATTAAATAGAGCATTTCCCCGTGCAATTCGCATCTCTAGTTGGCGTATAAATGTCCAGCCCAAACTTTCTGCATCTTGGATATCCATTGCCAACCAGTCAGTAAACCCCGTATCTAGCAAAGCATTAACTGTCACGACAGAACCATCATCCCCTATCAACTCAATTTCAAAAAATAGCTCACCTTTTTCACCAAAATATCCTTGAATCATATCCTGCCACAAGCCCCTGTCTCATTCAAACGCATTTCCATAATTTTCGCATTTGGGTGTTTCTGACGAGCTTTTTGGAAAGCTACTTCTGGATCGGGCGCAACAAAATAGTCTCCACTTTTTGGTTCGATCATAACAGCCCAGTTGTAATGATTCTTAACCAATTCCGGGTAAACTCGCCTAAAAATCTCGCGACAGCGTTGGGCAAATGCTTCATCTTCCGCTTTGCGTTTGGCTAGTTCGGCGTCGGAAAGACGAGGGCGATCGGGAAAAATGCGGCTACCACGCGGTACTCGTATATGAGTTTTTTCGGTCATCGGTACTATCCTCTTAAAAACGCAGTCAACTTGATTTTATCAAGAAGAGGTTGATGAACGAGCGAGCGCCTAAAAATTTAAACTTAAAGTCGCCCTAATGCTATTTACGGGCGACTTGCAAAAGTACATATTTCAACCAATTCACCCGATGCCTTCTTTACTCTATGCCATAAGTATCTAAAGCATCATTAAGTAATTTGTTAATTTCTTCTGCTGCTTCTCGAATACAACGAAGATATTGGCGTTTTTTTTCTTCAGGTGTTTCATGACCGTATGTTTCAAGCAATTCTGTAGATAGCAAAATGGCAGTCAAAGGAGTACGCAAATCGTGAGCAACTGTGGCAAAAAATTTGCTTTTTACTGCACTAATTTCTTCTTGTGTCATTTGAGTTAATAGGTAGTCATTTTCAATTTTGGTCTTTATTACTATGAGCTATGCTTGTAATTCGCACAGTGATTGTAAATAGCTTCCAAAGATGACGAGAGCGGTCA
>NZ_JACJUP010000402.1:0-5240 GCF_014748295.1 Planktothrix sp. FACHB-1355
TCAGTAAATCGAATGTTTGTTCAGTAATCCACAGATTCAAAGGTTCTAATGTTTCAAATTTTGCACAAGAGGGTGTAACGATCGCTAATTTTAACATCTGTGGAGAAGCTAGACATCCGCCGGATATACCAAATTCACATCGACCTAATGAAGAAACTGTTAACTCAAAACAAACTGAAACATCGCATCAAGATTTAAGCGAAATGCCAGAGTTGGGTGCTTTTTACGATCGCACTCCCGAACTCGACACTCTCAAAACGTGGATTTTACAGCAACGCAGTCGCTTAATCGCACTTACGGGTATCAGCGGAATTGGCAAAACCGCATTAGCAGCGCAACTCGTACAACAAATTAAACATGAATTTGAATATGTAATTTGGTGCAGTCTAGACGAATCCTACACCCTAGACGAATTGCAACATAAACTAATCCAGTTTTTCCTAGAGACAGCAAATCTTGAATCACCTGCAACTAATCAAAAACCTTTACCTCTGATTAAATATTTACAAAAATATCGCTGCTTAGTCGTATTAGATGACATTCACAACTTCTTCATTAGCGGCGAATTGGCAGGAAAATATAAACCTGGATACGAAGAATATCGCTTGTTTTTCAAACAGATAGAAACATTATACCATCAAAGTTGCTTTCTGCTAATCGGTTGGGAAGAACCGAGAGAAGTTCCTCAGAAAGAAAGCCAAAATACTCCCATTCGTAGCTTACAAATCACTGGTTTGGACACCGCTGCTGGATGGGAAATTCTCAGAGATAAAGGGTTAGCAGAAATCGACAATTACTCAGCACTCATTCACCGCTACCAAGGCAATCCGTTGTGGTTAAAAAGCGTGGCGACTCTGATTAAAGAGTTGGGAGGATGCGTGACAGAGTTATTACTAGATGATACTATATTGTTACCGGAAGATTTGAAAGATGTTTTAGAGGAGCAGTTCGATCGCCTATCCGAAATAGAAAAACAAGTTATGTCTTTGTTAGCGAAAGAAAACGGATCGGTCAATCTGGGAAAATTGCTAGAGAATGGCAGAATTCCACCATCAGATTTACTCAACGCGCTGCAATCTCTATCGCGGCGCTGCTTAATAGAACAGCAAGGAAGTTTTTACACCCTGTCACCTGTACTGAGGGAATATATCAAAGGGTTTTTGGAACGCACAAAATAAACTTAGTCGGTTGGAAACCTTAAGGTGTTAGACTGTTGAGCGCTACTATTCCCAGATGCTTCTAGCTTTTGGCGGATTGCTGCTTGAACTTTATCATCAAAATCAGGATCGCTCAGACTAGCAATAATTCTGCGCGGACGCCGATTGAGTCTATCTAAGTATGCCTCAAAAGCAGTGCGATCGCCGCGATGCTTGAGAAAATACTGCTTTAGTTCAGCATCAGACATTGCATCATAGTTAAT
Organism: Planktothrix sp. FACHB-1355; assembly: GCF_014748295.1. Lineage (NCBI taxonomy): Bacteria > Bacillati > Cyanobacteriota > Cyanophyceae > Oscillatoriales > Microcoleaceae > Planktothrix > Planktothrix sp. FACHB-1355. Next base: position 1,421 of record NZ_JACJUP010000402.1, read on the forward strand.
TCGGCTCATCAGACAACTCTCCGTCAGGTAAAATTTGGAACTCTAACTCTTCATTGTAACCAGCTAAAATATAAACATTGCCAGTTCGGTTATCAACGCAGATAAGATGTATAGGCTGAAGCATAAAATATGTCAGATGATAACCAACGCGATATAAACTCTCTAGTTGAGCAGCTGTAGGCATCCAAGGTACTAACTCCACACGCTTGGTATTATAGCACTTGACCAATGACTGATGACTAATGGCTAAAATTGCCGCGACCAATCTTTTGGCCATCGCTCTACAACTACTTTAGTTTGTGTGAAGAATTCCACCGCATGACGCCCTTGTCCGTGCAAATCTCCAAAGAAACTTGCCTTCCAACCGCTGAAGGGAAAGAATGCCATTGGCGCGGCTACTCCTATATTAATTCCGATATTACCGGCATCGGCTTCGTAACGGAATTTTCGCGCCGCTGCACCGCTGGTGGTAAACAAACAAGCCATATTTCCCCACTCGCTGCTATTTACTAAAGCAATAGCATCATCAATTGTATTTAAATGAATCAATCCCAACACTGGGCCGAAAATTTCTGTGCGGGCAATTTCGCTTTTGGGATTGACATTTTGCAAGATAGTTGGTTTAATAAAATTACCTTGTTCGTAACCGGAAATATTGGGATGACGACCATCTACTAATACCGTTGCGCCTTCATCTATTCCTTTTTGAATTAATCCTTCAATTCGCGTTTGACTCTCGCGGGTTATTACTGGCCCCATATGCACTTTTTCATCCAAACCGTAGCCGACAATTCGCGTTTGGGCAACTTCAGAAATAGCTTCTGTAAATGTTTCCCGTGCTTCTCCCACCGTGACTGCCAAAGAAGCGGCGAGGCAGCGTTGTCCGGCACAACCAAAAGCACTATCGGCAGTAATTTTTATAGTAGTTTCTAAATCTGCATCTGGCAATACAATAATCGGATTTTTCGCGCCTCCCTGACATTGAGCGCGTTTGCCGTTGGCGGCGGCGCGACTGTAAACGTACTTCGCTATTGGTGTGGAACCGACAAAGCTAATGGCGCGAATTATGGGATGATCTAAAATGGCATCGACGACTTCTTTGGCACCGTTGACTAAATTAATTACTCCTTTTGGCAGTCCGGTTTGTTCTAATAAATAAAAGATTTTTTGCATGGTCAGCGGCACTTTTTCGGAAGGTTTGATAATGGTGGTATTGCCGCAAGCTAAAGCATAAGGCATAAACCAAAAAGGAATCATACCGGGAAAGTTGAAAGGTGCAATAATAGCAGTTACTCCAACTGGTTGACGGATGGTAAATTCATCAATGCCACGCGCTACATCTTCCAGGTAGTCTCCTTGCATTAAAATGGGAATTCCGCAGGCGACTTCTACATTTTCGATCGCACGTCGCATTTCACCTTTTGATTCAGCTAAAGTTTTGCCGCATTCGAGGGTAATTGTACGCGCAAGTTCATCAAAATGCTCTTCGAGGAGGTTTTTGAGTTTGAACAAGTATTGCACCCTTTCTGTTGGCGGAATTCGTCGCCAAGTGGTAAAGGCATCTGCTGCTGCTATTGCTGCGCGATCGACTTCCGTTCCAGGCGATAATGGTACAGTACCCAGCACCTCAGCAGTGGCGGGGTTAATCACATCCAGGTAGTTTGTGGCGCTGGATGTACACCATTCACCATTTATATAGTTTTTTAACACGCCTAATCCTTAATAACGGTTACTATTATTTGAGCGGTGAGCGCTGTACCCTATCTGGGTATGCGTTTGGAGTATATCATTTCAGGAGTGTAGAATGTCAGAGTTTCAGGATTTTTTGAAATATAAATGTGCCTACGTCGCTATTGGTGAGTTCAAACCCGGTAAGTTTTCAGAGGCGGAACAACTCTATGAAAAGGCTGTATCGACCTACGCGCAAGGTTTCAAGGGTTCTTATTTATTGCAAGAACCGGGAACTGACAAAGGAATAGCGATTATTCTTTGGGAGAGTCAGGAAGATATGCAAGCTAATGAAAACGAGGTAAACCAGGCTATTTTGCATGAGATGAACCATTTATTTGCTAAACCACCGGTTACTGGTTGCTATGAAATTGTGAGCGAAATTCATCCGCACGATCGCACTGGTGAATCTTCTTAGTTTGCTTGTCAGTTGGTGCGCCAGTGAGTTAAGGTCGATCGCTCTGTTTTAGAGCTAATTATCCTTCACTCACTTGCCACCATTTTTAGTGTCAAAATTCCTTTCTACTGGGAAGCGTTCTCCGTTATTGGCAATCAATTCAATTTCAAACAACAACTCCCCATCTTCCCCAAACCTGCCTGCTATCATATCCTTCCACAGTATCCTTCTTCATTAAGACGAAAAGCAGTCATCTTAATATCTGCGTCGCCATACCGTTCCTTAATTTTTTGGATGAGACCTTCTAATTTGCGGTCAAGTACATACTCGCCAGTGTTTGGTTCTATGGCAATCAACCAATTGTAATACTTTTCCATCAATTCCGGACGAATTCGTTCAAAGACTGCTCGACAGCGCAGTCCGAGTTCTGTTCTTTCTGCTCTGCGTCGAGCTATTTCTTCAGGCGGCACGGTGTATTCTGGGAATATTCTACCCCGTCGTGCTTGTCGCTTTTGTGGTAAGTCGCTCATATCAATTGAAAAGTGGTATATTGTATTATTTTATAATAACACTTCTTCGGTTACTGGACTGGGCAATACCGCATATACTCAAATTTGATTGCTAAAAGTAACTAGCTCAAGAGGATATTCAATGGGATTTTTTACACCCACAAGCAGGCGCTCTTTTATTTTCGGTTTTCTCGCTTTTGTGGCATCGGAATCGATTATTGCACAGATGGAGGAAACTGTAGTAAGTACGGTTGAAGAATTCGTGGCGGCGATCGGCCCCAATCGTACTATCAAACTCAAACCCGGAACTTATTCTCTCTCTGACCTCGACCCGGCTGCTAGTAGCAGATACGCCTATTTTGAAAGGGCTTTTGATGGCAACGAGTTGATTATTTCTGGAGTACAAAATTTGCAAATCATCGGTTTGGGTATTAAACCGCCTCTCCTACTCACCCGTCCCCGTTATGGCGATGTTTTGAAGTTTCGAGAATGTCAAAATATTACTATTAAAAATATCGAAGCCGGACATGGCCCGGAAAAAGGTTTTTGCAGAGGCGGTGTCTTCACTTTCATTGATTCTGAAAATATTCAAGTGAATAGTTGCATTCTTTTCGGTAGCGGTGTTTTGGGGATAAAAGCCGAAAATGTTAATGGTTTAATCTGTGGTAATACGGTGATTAAGGAATGTACGTATCACATCCTCAGTTTGTTTGCTTGTCAAAATGTTACTTTTAAAGAATGCCAGTTTAATAATAATAAAGAATATGAATTGGTTACGGTACTTAATTCTGGGAACGTACAATTTTTACAATGCGGATTTCGCAATAATCTGATCGCTGTTGACTACGACTTTTTCTTCAATGTCAAAGAAAGCGAACCTGTGAAGCTGCAAAGATGTACGATTGAAAGTAACAATGTGCCATACTTCGCCGCGTCACCTCGCTTGCTGGATTTGATTGAAACTGACTTGGATAGCAATACTTTCCGCAAGGGATCGGCCTATCCACCCAACAGCTAGTCTTAGTAGGGTGGTCATATCCAAAATAAAGGGAAGTTGCTCTTGACAGACTTATTTTTTTTATGATATGATAATTTTAATGAGGAAGAAGTATCTACCGATATTATTTTTGCACAGATTTCCATTATTATAATAATACACCAAAAAAGGGAAGTGAGTCAAGCGGCG
>NZ_JACJUP010000403.1:0-5205 GCF_014748295.1 Planktothrix sp. FACHB-1355
AAATCGCAAGAGAATTTGGCAAAAATTTTTGTGTCTGGCGGGTTATTTTGGCAATGTTCGATCGCAATTTACTCGCTCGGTAGGTTGGGTTGAGGTCACGAAACCCAACCCAGTTACCAGGATAGTTAGGTTTGACGGTAGTTCAACCCAACCTACTCTTTTTGAGTATATATAAGGTGTTTGATTTGTCGCGAGCGATGATTTTTGATGTTTGAAAACCGAGTATATATGAGCGCACGGATTCCCATTTTCTTAGGATAACATACAAATCGGAAAAAGCAATAAGATTTTTGTGTTTGTTTGGTGCTTTTTTCAATGTGCGATCTGAAATTTAGAAACGAATTTGATGAGCCGATCGATCTCATCTGTTGTGGTGAAGTAGTGGACACAAGCACGCACACAATCGGGTTGATGAATAGTGCGGAGGAGAACACCTTGAGATTCCAAAAATAGCACTAGCTGGCGATGGGAACTACCATCAGTAAATTGAAAAGAAACGAGTCCGGATGCTGGGGGAGATTTCCGCAGGCAAGTAATGTTAGGAAGCTGAGATAGTTGTTGCCAAAGATACTTACTCAAAGAGAGAATTTGTTGATAGCGTTCTGACTGAGAACCCCATTGCTGATGAGCGGAGATCGCAGCTCTGAGTCCAGCATAAAGCGGATAGGCAGATGTCGCAACTTCAAATCGCCGTCCATCCGGTTGCCAACTTATTCCCGCTTTGCTGTATTGCAGACTGCGCCAGCCAATAAAAGTGGGATGCAAACTTTCTGAAGCTTCCGGTCGCACGTAAAGACCGCCCACCCCTTCTGGGCCACACCACCATTTGTGACCTGTGAAGGCATAGAAATCTACTCCCAATTCTGTCAGATTTACGGGCAGCAATCCAACAGATTGAGCGGCATCTATCAGTAATTTTGTAGAATTTTGCTGGCAAGCTTTGACAATTTCAGCTAGGGGTAAAACTTGACCGTTGTTCCAGAGAATATGACTCAACACCGCTAAGCGCGTGTCGGGATAAAGATGTTGGTTAATCGCTGCGATCGGATCTCCTTCATTTAAAGTTGACATCAAATCGCAAACATCAACTTCGATGCCAAAACGGCGCTGAATTTCCCCCACAGTCGCCACAATACCGGGATGTTCGCAATCAGAAATAAGTAAGCGATCGCCTTTTTTCCAATCTATACCCCATAACACAATATTGCAACCTACCGTCACATCCTCGGTGATAGAAATCGTTTCCGGTGGGACAGCTAATTCAAACGCGATCGCTTCCCTAGTTTTATTCGCCTCGTCCAGCACCCAGGCTAATGCCTGTTCAGAAAATGGCCCAATACCCTGCACGTATTCATACGATCGATAAATAGCCTCCAGCGCCGCTTGGGGCATGGGCCCTTGACCGCCGTAGTTAAAATAAGCTTTATTTGCCAAAGCTGGGAATTTTTGGCGATGCTGTAACAAAGTTTGTACTGAAACCGCGTCGGTCATCATCTGAGAACTGGGGATTGGGGATTGCAGATTGGGAAATACCACAGTTAAGCGTAAGCCCAAACAAGATTTATTGCTAGTGTAAAGTTATGTTAGTAACTGCCGAACTGCTGCTACACTACCAACGCTGTCACCGACGGGCGTTTCTCGATGTCTGGGGAGACCCCTCCCAGGTGGAACCTCCCAGCGACTTCTATTTAAAACTGATCCAAGACCGTTTCGCTCATCAAAAAAATGTTTTAGCAGATCTGGTTTATCACCAGCCAGAATACCCAAAGGGCGATTGGGAAGCTGGTACACAAGCCACATTAGCATTGATGCAGCAAGGTGTCGATCGCATCCGCAAAGGAGTACTGATCGCGACGCTAGATGGCACGATGGGGGGAGTGGGAGAGTGGGAGAGTGGAGGAAATTTCCCTTCAAATAATATTCCCGAATCGCCTCTTACCTTATTAAGTCGTCCCGATTTATTAATCAAACAACCCGGACAATCTCGTTTTGGCGATTGGCATTACGTTCCCCTCGATATTGAATTGGGTAAACGTGCCAAACTGGATTATCAAATTATCGCCGCTTTTCACGCCCAAGTCCTAGCCCAACTACAAGAGGCAATGCCCGAAACTGCATGGCTAATTTTGCGCGGAAAAAGACCGTATTCCGTGCAGCTAGACATCCGCATTCCCCAAATGCAATTAATTTTAGCAGATTGCATTCAACAGCTACTTAAAGAGTCAGCACCAGAAATTTTTATCAGTCGCCAAAAATGCAATATTTGTGGATGGCACAGCTACTGTCACGGCGTAGCCAAATCTCAGCAGCACCTCTCGCTCCTACCGGGAGTTACCCCCAGTCGCTACGAGATTTTGAAAACGCTTAATTTGACAACATTGGAATGTTTAGCAGATACCAGCTTCAGCGTTTTGGAACCTCTTTTCGGTAGCGAAGTAGCGGAACAGCTAATCAGGCAAGCGCAATCTGTATTAGAAAATCGAGTAATTTTCAAATCAGATCGACTCATAAATTTACCGACTGCCCCGATTGAGTTGTATTTTGATATAGAAGCCGAGCCCGATCTAGATATAGATTATCTTTTAGGAGTGCTGGTTGTCGATCGCGAAGCTAAAACTGAAAAATTTTATGCTTTTTTGGCAGAACAGCCGGAAGATGAGGCATCAGTTTGGCAGCAATTCTTAGATTTAGCTTGGACTTATCCTTCCGCCCCTATTTTCCATTTTTGCGATTACGAAATGCAAGCTGTCAGGCAATTAGCTGGACGCTACAAAACATCTAACGATTTGTGGCAACCTCTGCTCGATCGCTTTGTGGATATTCATGAAGAAATCTCCACGGGTGTAACCTTGCCTTTAGAAAATTATACTCTCAAATCAATTGCGCGTTGGCTGGGCTTTGAATGGCGGGATACCAAGGCAAATGGAGCGCAGGCAATTTACTGGTACGATCGTTGGTTAAAGATTAGCGATCGCGCCAGCTTAGATGCGATCGTCCGTTACAATGAAGATGATTGTCGCGCCACATATCACGTTAAAAATTGTTTAGCCAACTTTGTCCGCGATTCTCTCAAAGTTAACGCTCTTTAAACAAATTGCGACGTTAAATTAAGTAGGGTGTGTCAGAGAGATAAAATTAATAGCGAGCGCAAAAATTCTGCATTCTGACGAACCGTGCAGACTCATTTAGACATAGCATATTTAACCGCTTTTCGTTCCAATGGTTTTAAATGTGGCAGTTGACTTTCTGTGAAAGTAAATTCTCGATCGTATTTTAAACCGACTTTTTCCATTACTCTTATAGAGGCTTTATTTGTTGCCAAAGCCCATGCCACGACTCGTTTAACGCCCCATTCAGCAAAACCCTTTTCTACCAACAATTGAGAAACTTCAGTTGCATAACCTTTGCCCCATTTCTCTCTTTTCAGCCGATAACCAAGGGCGATTTCTTCATCATTTACCACATTTAGTTCGACAGCGAAAGCATTTTCGATCGCCGGATATAAATGAAACCAACCGATAAAATCTTGACTTGATTTTTCAATAGCTGCCCAAAACCCAAAATTTTCGTATTTGCTGTAATATCCAATAATTCTAGGCAGAAACTTCGATTGAATAAATGCGCGATCGTTTGGCACACCACCACTGATGAATCGCATTACTTCGGGGTCGCTATCCAAAACAAATAAATTATCAGTATCTGCCTCAGTAAAATAACGAAGAATCAATTTTTCGGTTTCGAGAAATACTTCCATATTTTTACCGATGAAATTATAAGGTGGGTAATACCCACCTTTATTATCTAACCTTTCACGCAAATAACTTGTTTGAGGGTTGCCACAACCTCAACTAAATCCGCTTGATTGGCCATCACCTCATCGATCGGCTTATAAGCGCCTGGAATTTCATCCAAAATACCCTCATCTTTGCGACATTCCACCCCTTTAGTTTGTTGAATCAAATCATCCAAACTGAAATTATTCTTCGCCTTATTGCGCGACATCAAACGCCCAGCCCCGTGAGAACAACTGCAATAACTTTCATGATTTCCCTTACCTTTGACAATGTAAGATTTTGCTCCCATCGAACCCGGAATAATGCCGTAATCTTCCTCAGTAGCCCTCACCGCACCCTTGCGCGTCACATAAACTTCCTCACCAAAATGTACCTCTTTTTCCGCATAATTGTGATGGCAATTCACAGACAGTAAAGGCTTAAATTCCCTACCGCCAGCGAGATGTTTTTCAATAACCCGCTTCAAACGCGCCATCATCACATCGCGATTGAAACGAGCATAATCTTGCGCCCACTGTAAATCGTTCCAATAAGAGGCAAACTCTGAAGTACCCGCCACAAAATAAGCCAAATCTCGATCTGGTAGACGTATATCTGCCAATTTAGCTAATTCCCTTCCCCTCTCAATATGATTTTGCGCTAACATATTACCAATATGTCGCGAACCGGAATGCAACATTAACCAAACTTGGTTATCGGTATCCACACAAACTTCAATAAAATGATTGCCGCCACCGAGAGAACCCATCTGTTTGATAGCTTTACTTTCTAGGTGTTGCACTCCAGGATGCAGTTCGTTGAAATCGTGCCAACCTTGCCAGTTTATCACTGTTTTTTCGGCTTCTTTATTTTCGTTGAATCCCACTGGAATAGCTGCTTCGATATCCAGACGAATTTTCTTCAGCTTGCCCTCAAGTTTATCGGCATTAAATGGAGTTTTGACTGCCATCATCCCGCAATTGTGAACGAAGACACCAGCGGTGAGTGCAAAATTGCCATATTGTGGGACTGTCAGACAATATACGTCTTGTCTTTCTTCGAGAAGAATAACATCTACTACTTTATGGTTGTAGCTATGTTGGTATTTCCGATGGTTATGAAGTCCTATTGGACTCTTAACTGCCTCGCCGCAACGATCGCAGGTGTACAGTCTATTGGCAATTTCTTTGCTCTTGGCTCTTCCTTTCTCGCTTCTGTTGTAGTCGCTTAGATACTGCTTTCCTCTTTCACCATTACCGGAGATAGATACTCTGAAGTGTTCGGGATTTTCCTGCATATAACGCATGATATTTTTTGTCCCGCGTTCGGAGTAGTAACGGTATCCATCTGGTGTTCTGGCTTTAGCGGCTAAGGCTTCCTTTCTGTTTTTCTCAAATTCTGAAGATTGCCAATGAGTGTTCTTCTCAACCAA
>NZ_JACJUP010000404.1:0-5270 GCF_014748295.1 Planktothrix sp. FACHB-1355
GGTAATAGTCCTCTGGGTCGGGAGTACCCACAGAATCAACAAATGTCGGACGGGTAAGCAGCGTACCTAATTCATATGAAACGCTGGGTAAATTTCCCGGATCTGTTGCAGGTGCAATCGGTAGCGAACTTGTACGTCCTTCCCGAATACCATTGCTGAGAAAATGTTGTTCAGCCTTTTCAAAGTCATTACCAAATGCTGCCTTTAAATCAGGATTGCTATTCAGGTAGACGGTAGGATTGAAAAATTCTGAAGCAACTCGTCCTTCTTTGAGACCAAAGTTTTGGTAGTGTTGCACCAATTGCTCGTCAGTCAGATTAGCTTGTGCTAAGTCAGTGTTGACAGCTCTGTAGTAAGCTGCGTTAAAAACAACTCCAGGTCGGCGTTTCTCTCCGATCCCAAACTGTTCCATATGGCCAAACAGTTGGTTTTTAGTCAACCCTGCGTTGGTGAGGTCGGGATAACTCGTTGCATAGTAGTTGATATCTGCAAACCGCGAGAATTGACGCCCTTCGGTAATCCCCCTATCCAGGAAGTGCTGCCGCAATTGTGCATCTGTGGTAATTCCAGCTCTAGCTAGGTCTGGGTAAAGAGTGCGGTAAAAATTGGCATCAAATAAATTAACGGACATGATATTTCCTCCGAAGATTTGCAATTACATCGTGATTTTGTGAAAAATTGACAGGTAACACTTAGTTGGTGAACTTCTGCTTTTGGAGATAATTATCTGGACGTAAAGCAGATATTAATTCTCCCGAATCTGACCCAATTTAATGGTTATTAGCAATTGGCAATTGTGAGGGAATGATATTTGCCGATGCTCATCCACTCATAATACCTTGATTGTGAGGTATTTCTGAGGCATTTACAGAATTATTGACAGGAAATTGAAACCAAATCTAGAATTAGAAATATTCCCGGAACTCTAGATTATTTTGTTTTGTCTTACCCATCTCAATCTGTTTGTTTCTCTTCTATTGAGTAATACAATTTCTCATGATTGTTTACGGAAGTCCAGCGAAAAAAATTTTGAGCGTTTTTAAACTCTAAGTGTATACGTAATGACTTCGAGATGAATATAAAAGCTTCAAATCATCGGCTTTCCGGTCTCTCTAATCTTGAATTATCGTTATATTTTCTCTGTAGCACCTATATATATGCAAGTGTTGTATTGAAAGTAGGTCAATTTATCTGGAATTGCAGCTATACTTGATGTAGTTTAATAATTTTAAATTCAAAATATCCATTAAAGAAACCCGGTTTTTCCAAAAAACCGGGTTTCTGGAACTCTAGCGAGCTAAATCAAACGCCAAAGCTAACAGAATGGCTGCGATCGCACCCAGTAAAGTATTGATAGCATTGACAACTTCATTGGTCAGCCAGCCTACCTTGCCTTGTACCGTCGCGCCCAGCAGACTTTCCAAATTAGTGGCAACGAACGCCGCCACCACGCACAAACCGACACCTGGGAGGTCGATCGAACCGACACCCCAACCTACAAGTGCGATCGCGATCGATCCCGCCACCCCAGCTAAAGTTCCCTCCAGACTGACAGCGCCTTCCGTTCCCCGCGCTACCGGTTGTAAAGTAGTAATTAGAAATGTGCGTTTACCGTAAGCTTTGCCCACCTCGCTAGCGCAAGTGTCGGAAAGCTTAGTAGAGAAACTGGCGACATAGCCCAAACGCAGCAAATAAAGAGTGGGAGAGGGGGGGAGAGGCAGAAGAGTTGCTAAAGCACACAGCGCCCCCGTAAAAGCCGAACCCCAGACATTTTCTGGCCCACGCGCACCAGAACGCTTTTCGGCAATTCCCTCTGCTTCCTTTTGGGCCATACCGATGCGGGTGACGGCAGATCCAACCAGAAAATAGAACATCACCGTCAAATATCCCTCCCATCCCAGCGTTCCCCAAATCAAAACGCCCAATACCCAAGCGTGCAAGTAGCCTGCGGGTGTGAGCAACTTTTTAGGGGCCAAAAACGCGATCGCCAGCAAAACCGTATTTAATCCCACCGCTACCAGCCAGGGATTAAGAGCATAAATAGTAGAGAGCATTTATTATCAGCCTCCGCGAAAACAGGAAACTATGAACGAAGTTTTATTTCATCTTGCCTTTCCCGTCACCGATATTACCCAAACAAAAGCATTCTACGCTGATGGTTTGGGTTGCGAAATCGGTCGCGAAACGCCAAATTCGGTAATTCTTAACCTTTACGGGCATCAAATCGTTGCCCACGTCGCGAAAGAAGCTGTGACTCCTCAAAAAGGCATATATCCCAGACATTTTGGATTGGTTTTCACTTCCGAAGCGGACTGGGAAGCGCTGCTAGAAAGGGCGAAACAGAAAAACTTATCCTTTTATCAAGAGGCTAAACGCCGATTTGCCGGTTTACCTACCGAACATCGCACCTTCTTTTTAGAAGATCCGTTCCACAACTTGCTGGAGTTTAAATATTATTGTCATGCGTCGGCGATTTTTGGCGATCGGGAGTACGCACAGGTGGGCGATACTGTCTGAGAGGTTCTCCTAGCGCTTCTCCAACTACGGCGAGACACCTGGAGTCTGTCAGCATCCAGGGATGTAGAGGAACCGATACCTGTACATTTTTACCTACCGGCAGCTGAGAACTATTCGCCGGCACGATCATTAAATCCAGGGGTGTCCAGATGGAAGTGAAGTTGAGTCGTTCCAACATGGTGACATCCCGACTCAAATCAGTCAGAAATTCGCTCCCAGGACGCATCTGAACGCAACCGGGTAGTTGAGAACCGTAAGCGGTCAAAGTCCCGCGATGAGGCGATGCGATCGTAATGAAGCGCTGTACGCGATCGATTCCTCCCAGCCGCTGCACGTAGTAGCGGCTGACAATTCCTCCCATACTGAAACCAACTAAATCCAAAGCTTGTCCTGGCGGGAAAGTGTTGGCGACAAAATCTGCAACTTGTTGTGCCAAATAATCTAGGTGTTTGGCACCGTTATTCGGTATGAGATCGAGATCGTACACAGACCGACCCTGCTGAAGCAGGTAGGGAGCCATTCTATGAAAAACTGCGCCGGTATCGTTAATACCGTGAACTAACAGCACCGGGTTGCGATCGTTCTCACTTTTCATATCAACCTAAACGAAAGTTAATCACCTGAATCCAGCTTAGACCGAGCGCTTTGGCAAGATGACCGCCAGCAGACGCACAGTTCGCTGGCACAAACCCATTCGCCACTTTGTTAACTGTTAGATTCGTTAACCACGCCCTGTAAATATTTTGTTACAATCTAAATGTGGGTTAAGAATAAATCTCCGGAAGCTCTCTGAAATTGTAGTGAAATTTCCCATTTTATACTCCTCTTCATTATAACACTACTACTATTCGGATCGCACTTCCATTTCACACCTTATTCCCACATCTGTATTCATGTACAAGGAGTACAATAAATGATTCGACTCCTAGTCAATTTCTTAGAATTTGTTCTCAACAAACTTTACCGCAACCGTTTATATCCGCGATTTTTCGTTTTGGAAACAGTTGCTCGCGTTCCCTACTTTGCCTACACTTCAGTGCTTCACCTTTATGAAAGCATGGGTTGGTGGCGCAAAGCTGACTGGATCAAAGTTCACTTTGCAGAATCTTGGAACGAATTGCATCACTTGCTGATTATTGAGTCGCTTGGCGGAAATAAATACTGGATTGACCGCTTTGTTGCTCGCACGGGAGCCTTTTTCTACTACTGGATTCTCGTTGTTGTGTTCATGATTTCTCCTCGCGCAGCTTATAACTTTACCCAGCTAGTGGAAGAACACGCCTACCAAACTTACGATAAGTTCGTCAAAGAATATGAGGAGCAACTTAAAGCCGAACCTGCACCGCAGGTTGCCATAAATTACTACCGCGAAGGCGACCTTTATATGTTTGACGAATTCCAAACTTCTCATCCCCCAGAAGAACGTCGTCCCAAAATTGATAATCTTTACGATGTTTTCGTCGCTATTCGGGATGACGAGATGGAACACGTTAAAACGATGGTAGCTTGTCAGCAGGCGGACGCCCAACTAACGTTCATGAGTCCCCACAGCCCGTCAGCTAAATTCTTGCCTGAATCAACTCTAAATAAGGTCGAAGAATCTGAGCCTAAGCTTGCAAAAGAAGCAGCTGAAAAAGAACCAGCAACTTTGTTTTGACAAACTTAATTATTGGTTGAATGTAGGGGCGGGGTGACCCCGCCCCTACATTTGACTTTTTCACTCGTTCATATTTCTGTAGGTAGCAACAGCTGAAGGAGATATGCGATTCAAATATCGGAAAATCCAATATTTGAATACTGTATCGAGAATCACCGGAAATGTAGCAATAAACAAAAAGATAAATTGTCTACTTTCCGGTATTCCCAGATGTCGCGATATGCCTTCTAGCAGGACTTCCCATCCATGTGGTGAGTGGAATCCCACGAATATATCGGTAAACAAAATAATAATGAAAGCTTTAGCGCTGTCGCTGAGACCGTACACAAGCTCATCGATAAAAGATTTCAAAACGGCGATTTCTCGACGACTTGTAAATATCACCAGACCAAAAGCAACCAAGGACAGTAAATCGGAAAAGACATTTTTAATGGCATCAGCACTTTCGTGCCGAGATTCTTCGGCGATTTCCTGCGCTCTTTCTTTGAGTTTTACCTCTATTTCCTCTGCCGAAAACTTCGGAACTTCAAAAATCAAGTTCTCAAATTCTAATCTTTCCTTAAATACTTGTAACTCACCCAGCGCTTCTTCTTCCAAATCGCGGTTTATGAAAATATCGACCTTATTCTCATCTCTCAACTTGTCTACTATTGGGCCGACTATAAAAATCTTAGATAGTTGATAAGTGAGCAGCGGTGCTATGATTAAAATTAAAATAAACTTAATAGAAACTGCTGTTTTTGCCTTGGACTTGCGGAATTTTTTGACGACTTCTTCTTCTGATTGAGGGTCTAACTCTCTCTGGAGCCGATTCAATGTTTTAAAAATCGATCTTGGTAAAACACCTGTTTTATCAGTGGCAGTTTCATTAATTTTGGTTTCCAGATCGGATTTAGATAAATATACTTGTTCGTTTTTATCGTTTGAGCTAAAATCTTGGGAAGCCAAGTCATTTTTGGCGGGGACTACTACCAAGGATAAAGATGTTTCCGGTTGCGATTTTTTCGATTCGCGAGTGTATTGAGAAACAATGCGATCGATAAACTTAAGTTTCTCTAAAATTACCGATGGTTTATCTCTAGCATCCAGCCCATAA
>NZ_JACJUP010000405.1:0-5254 GCF_014748295.1 Planktothrix sp. FACHB-1355
AGTAAAGAGTTAAACTTTTTGGATAGAATTTTAACAGAATGAACAGTAATTTTACTGGGACAACCAGAGGCAACATTTTAATCGTAGACGATACCCCAGAAAACATAGAAGTGTTATCCGCAACTCTTCGCGAACGGGGGTATGCAGTCCGGGGAGCGATTAAAGGTGGAATGGCGATCAGAGCTGCGCGATCGGTTCCACCAGATCTAATTTTACTCGATATCAGAATGCCGGAAATGAACGGCTACGAAGTTTGCGAACAACTAAAAACAGATGAGAAAACTTGCGAAATACCCATAATTTTTATTAGTGCATCCGATGAAGTGTTCGACAAAGTTAAAGCTTTTACTGTCGGTGGCGAAGACTACATCACCAAACCGTTTCAAGTGGAAGAAGTTTTGGCGCGAGTTGAGCATCAGTTGACTATCAAAAAGCTGCAAAAGCAACTACAAGAGCAAAATCAAAAACTACAACAAGAGGTTGAACAGCGCCGCAACGCAGAAGCAGCCGCCGCAGCTGCATCTAAAGCCAAAAGTGAATTTGTCGCTAATATGAGCCACGAACTGAGAACGCCGTTAAATTCTATTCTTGGCTTCACTGAAATAATCAACCGCGATTCATCGCTCAGTAACGAAGTGCGGGAAAATCTGAAAATCATCAGTCGCAGCGGCAAGCATTTGCTGGAGCTAATTAATGATGTTTTGGATTTATCTAAAATTGAAGCAGGCATTATAGCACTAAATGAAAGTAATTTTGACTTGTATCGCCTTCTCGATAATATAGAAGAAACCTTACATTTGAAAGTAGAACAAAAGAAGTTACAGATGAGATTCTATATTTCATCAGATGTTCCGCAGTATATAAAGACTGATGAAAAAAAGTTACGTGGCTGTTTAATAAATCTTTTGGGTAACGCCATTAAATTTACCGAAAAAGGTAACGTAACGCTGCGCGTAAGAGTAGATGATTCATCGCCATCCACCGGGAACGATTTTCGACTTTTGTTTGCAGTGGCCGATACAGGCCCCGGCATTGCTCCTGACGAAATGGAGAAATTGTTTGAGGCATTCGTACAAACAGAAACTGGGCGGAAATCTGCCGAAGGAACTGGTTTGGGTTTAACAATTACCCGCAAGTACGTGCAATTGATGGGAGGTGATATTACCGTAGAGAGTATTTTAGGCCAAGGCTCGACTTTTAAATTTAATATTAAATTTAAAGAAGCCGATTCCTCGGAAGTAATAATGCAACCGATTCAGCAGGTAATTGGCTTAGAACCGAACCAAAAAGCATATAGAATTTTAGTAGCTGATGATACTAAAGACAACCGTTTATTGGTAGTTAAATTGTTGCAACCGATCGGGTTTGAAGTGCGCGAAGCAGCCAACGGTCAACAAGCTGTTGAAGTGTGGGAAAATTGGCAACCGCACCTAATTTGGATGGATACCCGGATGCCAGTGCTTAATGGGGTAGAAGCGATAAAACAGATTAGAGCGAAGGAAAAAGAGAGTAAAAGAGGCTTTGAGGCAGCAAACGGCAAAGAAAAACTTATTTCTGGCAATTATCAGCCCAAAACCATTATTATTGCCCTCACTGCCAGTGTTTTTGAGGAGAGACGAGGGGATATTTTGGCAGCTGGCTGTAATGATTTTGTGAGCAAGCCTTTCCAAAAAGAGGTGATTTTTCAGAAATTAGCTGAATATTTAGGAGTGCGATATATTTACGAAGACTTATCACGATCGACGACGGCTTTTGCCGTCAAATGCTATCCTGTCTCTAGACCGGACTCATTCTGGCGTGAGGAATTAGCAAAAATGTCTCCAACTTGGGTGAGAAAACTATATCAGGCAGCTAATAAAGTTAATGAGGAGTTGATTGTACAACTAATTGAACAAATCGGGTCAGATAGAGCTACTTTGGCTGAAGCTTTAACAGATTTGGTTAATGATTTTCGTCTAGATGAGATCGTGCGGTTGACCAAATTATTGTTGGATAATTCATAATATTTTTAGCAATAATGGAGTTGTTAATGTCGGTGTTTAATAACAAGCAAACCAAAATTTTAATAGTTGACGACCAACCAGCAAATCTCCGTTTTTTATCCAATATATTAATATCGCAAGGTTATAAGGTTCAAAGAGCTATTTGCGGGCAGCTAGCATTGAATGCAGCGTTCGATTCTCCGCCCGACTTGATTTTGCTCGACATTGTAATGCCGGAAATGAATGGCTATGAAGTGTGTAAAAAGTTGAAAGCTAATAAAAAAACTAAGGAAATACCTGTAATATTTGTTAGCGTTTTAGAAGATGTAACAGAAAAAGTTAAAGCTTTCCATCAGGGTGCAGTTGACTATATTACTAAGCCATATCAAGCTGAAGAAATCTTAGCTAGGATTGAAAATCAACTGACGATTCAAAGGTTGCAAAAGCAATTAAAGAAGCAAAATGCTCGATTGCAACAAGAAATTCTGACCCGCAAAAATACTGAGGTTGCACTGGCAAAATCGCGAGATTTTTACTTAACCTTATTTCAGTCTTTTCCAACACTTATATGGCAATCGGATCGGTACGGCAACTGTAATTATTTTAACGAAGCTTGGCTGAGTTTTACGGGGAGAAACCCGTCACAAGAATGGGGAGATGGATGGACACAAGGAATTCATCCCGACGATCGGGAGTACTGCCTGAGAATATACCATCAGGCATTGGAGTTTCGTCAGCCATTCGAGATAGAATATCGGTTGCGGCGCAGCGATGGCGAGTACCGATGGATAATTAATTTCGGTAGACCGTTTAACGATATTGAAGGTAATTTTGCTGGCTTTATCGGGTCGTGTTACGATATTAGCGATCGCAAACACCGCGAAGAAGCGCTACGATTAATCTTCGAGGGAACTGCTTCGGCTACCGGCAGGGAATTTTTTCGCAGCTGCGTTCGTTATCTCGCTGAGGTGCTGCAAGTTCGTTACGCCGTCATTACCGAATTTGCCAATAATGACAAGACGATAGCTCGTACTTTGGCATTCTGGAATGAAGAAACATGGGATGAAAATATTGAGTACGAAATTGCAAATACTCCTTGCGAAAAAGTTTTAGGTGGGATAACTTGCTACTACCCTTCGGGCGTGCAAGCGCTTTTTCCTGAAGATATAACTTTAGCGGAGATAGGTATAGAAAGCTTTGTGGGAATTCCGTTTGTAGATTCTAACGGAAATATCATAGGCCATTTGGCAGTGATGGATACGGAGCCGATCGATTGCACTCCGGATAAAGAATTAATTTTACAAATTTTTGCCGCTCGTGCGGGAGCCGAACTGGAACGCAAACAAGCAGAGTTAGAACTGCAAGAAAGAGAAGAACGATACAGAACTTTAGTATCGAATATTCAAGGCGTTGTTTACCGCTGTGCTTGCGATTCTGACTTGACAATGGAGTTTATCAGCGATGCTATTTTAGAAATTTCTGGCTATCCATCAAGTGAATTTATTGCCAATAAAGTGCGAAGTTTTGCCAGCATCATTCATCCCGAAGATAGACAGATGGTGGAGGAAATTGTGCGCGAGGCTGTCAAAAATAAACAGCCTTTCATGAATGAGTATAGAATCGTGCGAGGCGATGGCAGCATTGCTTGGGTTTACGAAAAAGGCCGAGGTATTTTCGATGCAAAGAGCAAAATTATCTGCTTAGAAGGAGTGCTTTTCGATATCAGCGATCGCAAGCAAACAGAATTAGAATTACTCCTAGCAACAGAACGCCTGCAACATTTGCTCACTTCCAGCCCAGCTTCGATTTATAGCCGCAAACCGACAGAAGATTTGGCAACTACTTTTATCAGCAGCAACGTAGAGGCAATGCTGGGTTACCAAGCAGAAGAATTTCTAGAAGATGCAAGTTTCTGGACAACCCGCATTCACCCGGAAGATATTAAGCGCGTTCTTGTCGAATTAGCAAAACACCTATTTCTAGATGGGTTTCATTCGATAGAATACCGTTTTCTCCATCAAAACGGAACTTACCGTTGGGTTTACGACCAAGTTAAATCGATCCAAGATGAAGCAGGTAATTTGATTGAGTGCGTTGGTTATTGGACGGACATCACCGATCGCAAACAAGCAGAAATTGCGTTACGCGAAAGTCAGCGGCGGTATCAAACTTTAGCAGAAGCTTCCCCAGTTTGTATATTCCACACGGATGCTGATAGCAATTTTTTGTATGTTAATCAGCGCTGGAGCGAAATTACCGGACTATCCGTAGAAGAAGGATACGGCATGGGGTGGGCGAGTATTTTACATCCAGAAGATCGCGATCGGATCTTTACCGAATGGGCTTTTGCTGCCGAAGCTAGAGTGCCGTTTAAGTCTGAATATCGTTTTGTCCGTCCGGATGGCAAAATTGCCTGGGTAATCGGTCAAGCAGTGCCAGAAATAGGGGATGATGGCGAAATTAAAGGCTATGTTGGCACGATCACAGATATTAGCGATCGCAAGTTAGCAGAAGCAGCATTAAAAGAGAGCGAAGAACGCTTTTATCTAGCAGTATCCGGCACTAATGATGGAATTTGGGATTGGAATTTAAGAACAAACAAAGTCTATTATTCTCCTGTTTGGCTGCAAATTCTCGGCTATCGGGAAGGAGAACTGCCGTATCTGTTCAGTACCTGGTCAAATAAGGTGCATTCAGATGACTTACAGAGTACTATGAACGCTCTTCAAGATCACATAAAAGGCAAAGCTCCCATTTTTCAAAAGATCTATCGCATCAAACACAAAGATGGTCGATGGGTGTGGGTCGAGACAAAAGCTAAATGCGTCCGCGACTCCTTTGGTAAAACTTACCGAGTCACCGGTACTCTCGCCGACATCACCGAACGCAAACTAGCAGAGGAAGCATTGCGGGAAAGTGCGGAGCGAGAAAGAGCGATTGCCCAAGTCATTCAAAGGATGCGCCAAACTTTGGATATGGAAACGATATTCGCTGCGACAACTCAAGAATTGCAGCGAGTAATCAACTGCGATCGCGTCGTCATCTATCGCTTCCATGCTGACTGGAGTGGCGAGTTTGTTTCCGAGTCCCTGTCAACTACCTGGAGTTCTTTAGTCCAAGAACAAAATCATAATTCCTATTTTACAGGTAATTTTATTGCCCCAGAAACTTGCACGATCAAAAGATTAGGCTTTGTTTCCAATATCGTGCAGGATAGTTACATCAGTCAAACAAGAGGCGGTGCCTTCAACGAAGGTGTATCTTACCTAATT
>NZ_JACJUP010000406.1:0-5253 GCF_014748295.1 Planktothrix sp. FACHB-1355
TCTTCTTGCTCGTCACCCGGAAGTAAGGGAAGTGGCGACGTTAGAGCAGAATTGATTGGTAAAGATAAGTTATTTGCTACAATTGCATCTTCAAAATCTTTTCCTTCATCAGATCCGAGAAACTTTGTCTCTTCGTTTAATTTGCCAATAGCCAAAGAGCGATCGCCAACAAGTAAAGGCTGAATTTCTGCCGGCAACTCAGTCAAAGATAAAGCTTCAAATTCTACCAAATGTTGATAAAACGCTGGTGGACGGCGAATCGTCTGCGCCGCGTTGTTGATAATAATATCGAGTCTCGTATAAAAGCTGGCGATATTTTGCGTGAATCGCTCAACTCTCGCAATATTTCGCAAATCTAACCCATAAATGTGTAAGCGATTTTTCCATTCGCCAAAATCTGATTCACTCGCATATCTTTTAGCCGCATCGTGAGGGAAGCGTGTCGTAGCTATAACAGTTGCACCTGCTCTGAGTAATTTCAAAGTCACTGCGTAACCAATTTTTACCCTGGCTCCAGTGACTAAGGCAAAAAAACCTTTCAAGTCAGCAGTTTGATTTCGTTTCGCATAATTGAAATCGCCGCAGTTTATGCAGAGTTGTGGATAAAAGAAATGCCACCCTGAAAAAATATTTTTACAGACAATGCAACGTTGCGGCTTGTGCATGGTAAATTTAGGTGACTACTTATGTATTCTGCCATTAGGCATGATAGCTTTCTGGAAATTAGTTAATGCGAGATTAGCTTTTTTGAGGTTAGCTTTAACGAGGTTAGCCTCAATAAAGCTAGTGCCGCTGAGGTTCGATCCTCGAAAGTTCGCACTACTAAGATTAGCCTTTCTAAGATTAGCATCGCTGAAGTTAAGTCCGCTCAAGTTAAACCCACTCAGGTTCACTCCACTAAGGTTAGCTCCTCTAAAGTTTACGCCGCTTACATCGGCTTCGGTAAAGTTGGCTTGATGAAGATTAGCCTTAATAAATTTCGACTTTTTCAAATTTGCTCTGGTGAAGTCAGCTTTACCCAACTGGGCTTTAGTAAAGTTAGCTCTTTGCAGAATTGTTTCGCGAAAATTAAATTGACTGAGGTTTGTTCTACTAAAATTAGCTTTATCGAGTTTTGCTTCCTCAAAAATTGCCCCTTGCAAAATAGCTCCGTTGAGATTGGCTCCACTGAGGTTAGCCCCCGTAAAGTTCGCCTCGCTGAGATTTGCTTTGTAGAGTTTAGCCTCGCTAAGATCTGCGCCGCTGAAGTTAGCTCCCGTGAGATTGCACTGTCTAAAATTAGCCCTTTTGAGGTTCATCCCGCTCAAGTTAACCCCGCGAAGGTCTGCATCGAAATTCCTTATCAAGATATTCCACTTCCTCCATCCATTCCAAATAGCAACTCCTTTTTGAAGTAGGGTGAGTTGTTGCACTTTTCCAACCAATAAATAGTAGGCAATTTCTTGTACTTGTTCGGCTTCATCAAGTAATCCCTGAATTACCAATTCAAAACCTGCATCGCCATATTTCAGAGCCTCATAAAGTGCCTCTATGCGATGCTCTGCTACGCCACTTGTCAGCCTCCACTTGACTCCGCTTAATCCTCCCAGTACTGCACCAGTGCGTGGGGGTGGAGAATGTCCGCCAAGTACAGCATCGGTGTCTTTGGGCCGATCGAATTTTTCTGGCATAACTAAAGTCCAAACAAGTTGGCTTTTTTTGTATTATTGTAATACACAAACTACAAACAGCGATCGAACTCGATTGAGAATTTTTAATTGTTTCTGCGTCGTCCCCGTTTCACAGCCGATCGCTTCTCTTCCAGAGACACCACCTCTGCTTCGCTACTCTCTCTTGCCACGCGAATCAACAATCCAGCTGCCAGCAAACTCGCAATCATCGAATTACCGCCATAGCTGAACAAAGGCAAAGGCAAACCCGTCGTCGGTAGCGCACCCGTCGCCACAGCAATATTCATTAGCGACTGTCCCACTAACAAAATCATCACGCCGATCGCTACCAGTCGATGAACGACATTTTGAGTCTTCATCGCCACAATCAAAGCCATTGTCCCATAACCAAAAAGCAGCAGAAACAGCACCATGCCGCCCACAAAGCCAAACTCTTCTGCAAATACCGCAAAGATAAAATCGGTGTACTGAATGGGCAGATAAAATAACTTTTGCTGAGACAGCCCGTATCCACTGCCCCAAACCCCACCAGAACCTACTGCTAGCAGACTTTGAACCAACTGATAACCGTTCTTCATCGGATCTGCCCAGGGATTGAGAAAAGACATGATCCGCTTTTGCTGATATTCATTTCTGGTAATACTGATAATACCCAAGAGCAAACCAGCGAAAGCGGTTCCCCCCAGTTGAATATAAGGTAAGCCGGCGGCTAAAGCGATCAGCCAAATCGTCATACCGCAAAACGCCGTCGTACTTAAGTTAGGCTGCAACAAAATTCCCAAAAGTACGACAGAGAAAATAAACAGCCAAGTCAGACGTACTTTCCATCTCAGCCGATCCCATTGGCCAAATATCCGCGCACTTTGTAACACCAAAAAAGGCTTAATCAGCTCGGAGGGTTGAATCGGCATAGGGCCCAAAGCCAGCCAGCGCGTGGCACCATTGGTTGTAGTTCCCAGACCTGGAATCAAAGTTACGATAATTAATCCCAACAGCAGTACTACAAACCAGTGCGCCATTCCCAAGATGTAGCGAAGTGGGAAACGCACGATCAGGTTAAACCCCACCATACCCATCAAAATAGAGATGAGTTGGCGTTTAACGTAGTACAGTCCGTCTCCGTAATAGGCATCGCCTACAGGGTAAGATGCTGAGAACAAGACCACAATTCCCATAAACAGCCATAGGAATGTCAGCCAACGCAACAATCTGGCTTGTATTCCCCATTCTTCTCGATCGCCATCAAAGAAGGGTATTAGGTGACGTAAGTTAACTGCCAAAAGGTCGATCCTACCACTACGCAATATATTAGGTTTACTAAATCGCGATCGCAGAAACTGGGGCAATCGCCAAAAATAGTCTTTTTACCCTTATCATATTTGGCCGCCCACTCTGCATTAACTTTGCAAAAATTAAAAAAACTTTGCCGCCTGCGATCGCATGACTGCAAGCCATGTATTCGCAGGCGGCTTTTTTTGAATCTCCCAATCTTCACAACGGGACGATTTTATTTCGCGAAGTTTGTAAAGGTTTTTTCCAGAATTACAGCAATCCTGTATTAGCACCAGGCTTGCCAGTCGCCAGTTCAACTTTGACGATTTTGCCGCCCATTTTCATAATCCGTTGCTGTTCGCGAAACCAGTTGTCATACGGCACTAGCTTCGTAAAATATGTGTTTTGCAGTTCCCGTTGAGTGCGAATTCTAGTTTGGCTGGGAACGCAAGCAGTTATTTTGAACATCCGCATGAGTTATTTTCTCCTGGCATCCGATCGACGTTTGAAGTGATGATGATAAACCAAGGTCTGGGAGTCAAGAGTAAATACTAGCCGCTAAAACTTATCCAGTCAATTAGACAAATATATAACGCTCTAGCATTGACTCCTGACTTCCCAGACCATGTGAAAGTCAAAAGTCAGGCATTCAAAAGTTAAAAGTCATTTGGCCTTTCACTTTTCACTTTCGCCTTTTCTAGCTCAAGCCAGAGGAGATGTAGTCGAAGTAAACGCCCATTTCTTTACCGGCATCAGCACCTACGAGGCTAGCGGTAACTTCCTTCATAGCTTGGATAGCTTGAACGGTAGCGGAGACGGGAACGCCCAAGGAGTTGTAGGTTTCCTTCAAACCGTTGAGTACGCGCTCATCGAGGATGGAGGGGTCGCCAGCCAACATCGCATAGGTAGCATAGCGGAGGTAGTAATCCAAGTCGCGGATGCAAGCAGCATAGCGACGGGTGGTGTACATATTGCCACCGGGACGGGTGATATCCGAGTACAGCAGGGACTTAGCTACTGCTTCCTTAACGATCGCAGCGGCGTTAGCAGCGATAGTGGTAGCAGCGCGTACCCGCAATTCGCCGGTTTGGAAATAGCCTTTGAGCTTTTCTAAAGCACCGGTGTCCAGGTACTTACCTTGAACGTCAGAGGAGTTGATAACAGCGGTAATCGCGTCTTGCATCTTTTTGCTTCCTTAAGTCACCTAATCTGGGAATTTTTAATTGAGTGCTTTCCAGAGGACACTCGTCCTACTGCATCGCACCGATCACGTAGTCGAAGTAGGAGCCAGCTTCAGATGCGTCTTCAGCAGACAGCAAAGAGGCGGCAACGTTCTTCATAGCACGGATGCCTTCAGCTACGGCAGGAATGGGGGTGCCCAGAGAATTGTACATTTCGCGAACGCCCACCAAACCGATTTCTTCGATTGGGGTGACATCGCCAGCTACGATTCCGTAAGTAACCAGGCGCAGATAGTAGTCTAGGTCGCGCAGGCAGGTAGCGGTCATTTCTTCACCGTAGGCGTTGCCACCGGGAGAAACTACATCAGGGCGCTTTTGGAACAGTTGATCGCCAGCTTGCTTAACGATGCGTTCGCGAGAGTCGGTCAAAGTTTGGGCGATGCGTAGACGACGCTCACCGCTCGTTACGAAGCTCTTGATCCGATCCAGTTCGCCGGGGCTGAGATAGCGAGCCTCAGCATCTGCATTCACGATGGATTTCGTGACGATACTCATTAACGGAATCCTCCAAAAAAGATGTAACCAGATGTGATTAAACTGGCGTTTGCATCGATTGTGTGTGCTTTCGTCGCGATCGCGTCTTTGCACACACCCACTGTGTAGCTTACTTGAATTCTCGAAGCATTTACACTCAATTCTCAGAACAATGTTCGATCGAAATTTATTCTGAGCAGAGCTTCAGCATTCTTCAAGTTTTTTAGGTTATCAGAACTACATCTGATTTGAAACACAGCTACCTTCGCAAATATTTTGCGACATTACGTTCACATTTTGACTCTGCTCTTAATACTTTGTAATAAATCTCCTCATGTTTATCTGCGGCTTGCCAAATCAGACGTAACAGGAAATCGCCCTATCTTCAGTAGTAGAAGATAAGGCGGATTAATTTTTTGCATAGAGGAAGGGGGCGCGGGGGAGTGGAGGAGCGGGAGAGCGGGGGAGCGAGAGAGCGGGGGAGCGGGGGCGCTGGAGAATAAATCTTTTCCCTCTTCCTCTCCCTCTCCCTCTCCCTCTTCCCCTAGCCACTAGCCCCTAGCCACTAGCCCCTAGCCCCTAGCTCCTAGCCCCTA
>NZ_JACJUP010000407.1:0-5217 GCF_014748295.1 Planktothrix sp. FACHB-1355
AGGAACTCCGTTTTTGTTTTTTGCGTCTATGATGCAGTTGAATCGATCGGACTGTCACTACTGATACGTTGCTGACACCCTCGATAGGTTAACCTAAAGCAAAAGAGTTAGTCGTTCGGTGGAAAAGTCTGGTGGCCATTTTACCAACCTCAGAATGTCTGAATTCTTAAGAAAATCTAAAACACGTCTAAAATTAGGTGTGGTGGTTGGAGGATAACCGTGTTTATCAGACTTGCAGAGCAACACCGCCAATTTGTTCAAGATCTGGTTATGAACCTTCAAGCGCTGGCAATCGTGCTAGAGCGGCGAGGATACCTAGCTTCTTGCTATACGTGCGGTGGCCAAATGACAAGCGCCTCTTTCATGGTTAGCTTGGGGGATAATCATCTGATCAGATTTTTAGTCTCCGATTATGGGATAACTTGGACAGAGATGCGAGACGATCGGGAATTAATGAAGCTAGAGGGTGCGGAAGCTATCTCTCAGCTACAGGAACTAGCTAATCTCGTTAAATACCAAATGGAAGCTTCTGGGTGTTGTGCTGTTAGCGCCAAGACAGATTAGAAACCTCGATCGCACAGTTTACCTAGTGATTCAGTCTTAGAAGCGAGCAGTCCCGCCCTGTCAGCGGTAAGGCAGTGTCGGGCTGATCGTCTTTGTGCTGCTCATTTTTGAAACGCAATCATTCTATTTTACTGGGATCGCGCCACTGATAGGCCGATTTTTTTATTCTCAAATACCTGGCATATTTTTCTTTAACCAAAAATAATTTTAATCAACAAAAATGTCGCCATTCGTACATAAATATCTTAGTGGTAACGAACTGCACAACCAAGGTGTATCTGTAAATAAGTAGAAATTAGGAAAACTTTATAATATTTCCGTATTTGTGCGGGACTCTTAAAAGCCTAAACCTTCTAAGTTAATAAACAGGGAAAATATAGCGGTGTGCCCTTTTAGCATCTTGAAATAGTCAATACGGTAGTTTGACCTCCTGAATGGAGAGTAGCTGGTAAGCCAGTCACCTGGGTGGGAGCCAAAAGACCGATCGAGCCAAGGGTAGCAGTAACTGCTTGATTTCCCAACAGCAGTCTCGGATTCAACATCTAGCTAACGATCGTTCACCCGCGTGTATCCACGCCAAGCATCTCATTGCTCCTGGAGTCATCTGAAGGTATGGAACTGGAAAAACGCCTCGGTTTATATCAGGTATTTTTAAGGATTTACGAGCATAATCGTGGCTTATTAGATGAAATTTTACAATTAGAAAACTCAGCCCCTTCATCTCTAGGGAGGGCACCAGCTTACGTGCAAGGAGTGGTGCAGGGGCAGCAAGCTTATATTGTCACCAATTTACTTAACGGCAAAACGCAGCGACTATTTCAGCCTCAAAAAATCTGGATAATAGGGCGAG
Source organism: Planktothrix sp. FACHB-1355 (assembly GCF_014748295.1). Lineage (NCBI taxonomy): Bacteria > Bacillati > Cyanobacteriota > Cyanophyceae > Oscillatoriales > Microcoleaceae > Planktothrix > Planktothrix sp. FACHB-1355. Next base: position 1,415 of record NZ_JACJUP010000407.1, read on the forward strand.
ATCGTCGTATTGCCCTGCCAGTCCGGGATGGGTGGATGTCTCGCCGTCACGCCGCCATACAGTATATCCACAACGAAGGTTTCTACTTAGTTGACTTAAACAGCACCAACGGTTCATTTGTCAACGGCGAACCGGTGATTAAGCGCGTGCTGCTCCAGGATGGCGATCGAATTCGCTTGGGAAGTTTAGCCATAACCTTTTTCTTTGGTCAAACAGCCCAAACGGTAGAGCCAGTACCCCCAGAAATACTCGCGCAAATCAACGCCAGCACAGTCCGTCCTCCCGCACCGACCGATCGACAGATGCTGACAACGTTTGCCGACGAAGATGATTATCTAAGTGAGAAACCAGATGATACTTCTCTGGTTCTCAAAGCAAAACTTTCCTCTGAAGACCCCACCTCACCATCTTCTTTACCGCATTTGACGGCATCTGAGCGATCGCAAATTTTAGACCGCTTTCTGAGCAGTCGTCATACAACAATAGAAAAAAACTGAGTTATGGGAGCGGGAGAGTGGGGGAGCTAAAAGTCAAAAGTCAAAAGTCAAAAAGGGGTTAGGGCGTCGGGCGTCGGGCGTCGGGAGGAGGGAAAAGTCAACATATTAATTCCCCCACTCCCCCCCGCTCCCGCTCTCCCTCTTAACTCTATTCCAGATCTTCGAGATCTTCTTCTTCCTCGATATCGCTTGGGTGAGCTACCGAGTTAGCGGAAACTACAGCTCCCTTATCCAATTTTTCGCGGATTTGCTGCTGGATAGTTTTGGCGAGTTGGGAATTTTCGTCTAGATACTTGATGGTATTGTCCCGACCTTGGGCGATATTTTCACCGTTGTGGCTGTACCACGCTCCTTTACGGTTAATCACACCAACTTCTTCCGCAATGTCTACAATACAGCCCATTGTGGAAATGCCCTTACCAAAGATGATGTCAAACTCGGCAATGCGGAAGGGCGGAGCGACTTTGTTCTTGGCAACTTTGACTTTGACACGGTTCCCGAATTCTTCCGCACCTTTTTTGAGGGTTTGAATGCGGCGAATATCGAGTCGCACCGAAGCGTAGAACTTGAGGGCGTTACCACCAGTAGTGGTTTCTGGATTGCCGTAAGTGACACCGATTTTCTGGCGCAGTTGGTTGAGGAAAATGACCGTACAGCCAGATTTGCCTATATTACCAGTTATCTTACGTAGGGCTTGGCTCATCAAGCGAGCTTGCAAACCAACGTGGGCATCGCCCATATCGCCTTCAATTTCAGCTCGCGGTACCAGGGCGGCTACCGAGTCAACAACCACAATATCAACCGCCGCAGAACGTACTAACTGATCGACTATTTCCAGTGCTGCTTCCCCAGTATCGGGTTGCGAAACGAGCAAATTTTCGATATCGACACCCAGCGCCGCCGCGTAGGTGGGATCGAGGGCGTGTTCGGCATCCACAAAGGCGGCTATGCCACCGGCTTTTTGTATTTCTGCGATCGCGTGCAGCGCCAGCGTTGTTTTACCGGAACTTTCTGGGCCATAAATTTCGATCACCCGTCCTTTGGGTAAGCCACCACCCAAGGCTAAATCTAAAGTTAGTGCCCCGCTGGGGATGGTTTCCACCCTCATGCGGGTAGCATCGCCCAAACGCACGATCGCGCCTTTACCAAATTGTTGTTCAATTTGTTTGAGTACCAGGTTTAGCGCTTTTTCCTTGCCAGCGATATCATTTGCTACCATACTTATTCCGCGTCTCTAGGTTAGGAGGTTTTAAAATGGTGGTCTGGGAGACCTGACTAGAACAGATATACTATTTTAGTTTAGTCTACCCCTGTTGGAACGTCCAAGCTTGCCTGTTCTTTAGTTGGTTTAAAATGCTGTTGATGCTCGATCGGAGTCTAGCATCTGAGGAGTTAGGGCATGTTTAAAGCTTTCTTAAGCTGATTCGGGATCGAAGTGGAAATGAACTCTTATTTTACCGATACTGTAATTCCAGATACAGCCCTATCGCTGGCTGGGTTGACCGACTATATCCAAGACTTGTTAGAACAAGACGATCGACTGCGACAAGTTTGGGTATACGGTGAGGTTTCTAGCACTAATAAGCATCCCAGCGGGCTGTTCTTTACGCTGCAAGACTCAGACGGGAAAGCAACAATTCGCTGTGTGGTGTGGAATAGCCAAATGACCAAACTCGCACAGCAGCCGACAAAAGGCGAACAGTTGCTTGTTTTGGGCAGCATTCGCGTTTATCGCCAGCGGGGAGAATATCAGCTGACTGTTTGGCAGGCGTTTCCAGCCGGGGAAGGGTTGCAGGCGTTGCGCTACAAGCAGTTGCGATCGCGTCTGGAAGCGGAAGGACTGTTCGACCCCCAAACAAAGCGATCGCTTCCCATTCATCCCCAAACTATTGCTGTCGTCACTTCACCCTCTGCCGCCGCTTGGGGGGATATACGTAAAACACTGAGGCAACGCTATCCGGGTTTGCACGTACTCTTTTCTCCAGCGCAAGTGCAGGGCGAGCAGGCACCCGCTTCTATTGTGGCAGCGATCGAACGAGTGGAGCGAGATGGTCGGGCAGAGGTTTTGATTTTAGCGCGAGGGGGCGGTGCAGTTGAGGATTTAAGCTGCTTTAATGATGAAGGGGTGGTGAGAGCGATCGCTTTATGTCCAATTCCCGTTATGACCGGCATCGGTCATCAAAGAGATGAGTCTTTGGCTGACTTGGCGGCTGATTTCTGCGCTCATACTCCCACAGCTGCCGCCGAACAAGTCGTACCGGAACTAGACTATTTAATTGCACAACATCGAGAAAGAATTGCGACTTTGAAAGAAGTTGTCGATCGACAATTAGATACCGCGCAAGCTAAAATTTTAATATTGCGAAATAAGTTGCGGCGGCTGCGATTAGACAGGCAAATTCAGCAAGAAAGTCGATCGCTTTCTTGGTTGCGTCAAAGATTAGTCCAAGTGACAAACCTAAAATTTCAGTCAGCCAGTCAGCACTGTCAGCTACTGCGGCAAAAATTGACAACACTCGACCCGAAAGCTGTACTGCAACGCGGTTATGCGGTGGTACGGCAAGAAGATGGTACTATTTCTCGTTCTGCTGCTAGTTTAAAATTAGGACAGGAGTTGTCGATTCAGTTGAGTGACGGTCAAGTAAAAGTCAAAGTTACCGAAATTTTAGATGATCGGATTTCACAACCGAAAGCAAGAAAAACGCGAAGTTATAAAAAGAAGGATATTTGATGATTAATTATCCGAATTCACCAGTTTCCGCTAACATCCCATTAGAGAAAAGCTGGAATTACGAAGAAGCAGTTACAAAAGTTGAAAAGATCATCGCCGAAATAGAATCGGGTAAATTAGAATTAGCTCAAATTTTTGATGAGTTTGCCGCTGCGGTTGAATACTTGCGTCAGTGCGAAACTTTTTTGCAAGAAAAACAACAACAGGTGGATTTGTTGATTGAAACTCTTGTGGATGAAGCAGATTCTTTTTGATAGATTTTGGCATATGCCATCATCGATTGCTTAGCAAATCAGCGCTCGACCCAGCAAAATATAAAATTTATATATATTTTTTTATAAAATATCTATGATGTGAAATAATTTTATTTGCTGAATTCCTGGAGAGATATGAAAGACATAAAATTGAGCTTAATCGGTTTATTGGCAATAATAGCCTTAGCTGGATGCACGCAGCCAGAACCGCCCCAAGCAGCACAAACAGCACAACCAGTAGCACAAACAACACAACCGACACAACCGAAAAAAATTGAGTGGGTAGGTAAAACATTCTTGATTGATTTTGGCGAACTAAAA
>NZ_JACJUP010000408.1:0-5184 GCF_014748295.1 Planktothrix sp. FACHB-1355
ATTAAGATGTTTCTCAAAGCTGGTACTGTAAATATCCATCACTTGGCTGGGATAAGCCATGTTACCGATTTCGTGAATTTGGGCTCGCCGCAAATCTTCTTTGAAATATGCCCCTTCTATTTTCTTCTCCTGAGCTTTGGAGATGTTGATGCCTTTGCCATCTAAAAATTCAATTAAAATATGATCGGCTCGGTCTGGGTGTATGCGGATATGAATACCACCGGCAACTGAGAGGGTAGGAATAAGCGTGCGAGCAATGGGAATCGATGTTGCTTCTAAGTTCTGAATGTTGACTCCCACGGACATCATACCGGCAATCATAGAACGGGAGACCATGCGGGAAATGCTGCGTTGATCGCGGGAAACAGCAACTTGAGAACCGGGTTTTAAAGTGGAGCCGTAAGCTGCTCCCAGTTTCACGGCAAATTCTGGGGTGATATCGATGTTAGCTAATCCAGAGACACCCCGTTGCCCGAATAAATTGCGGTGTGCTGTTTGACCCCAAATTAAATTGATGTTGAGGGTAGCGCCAGATTCAATTTGTTTGCTGGGCCAAACGCGGACGCCTGGGCTGATCAGGCTTTCTTCTCCTACAGTGGAAAGGGAACCGACTACGGCTGCTTCCAGGACGTGGGCGCGGCGGTCTACTCTGGTACCTCTGGCGATTACGCAGGCGCTGAGATGGGCTTCTTCGCCTACGATCGCTCCATTCCATATAATTGGGCGTTTGAGACTGGCGTCGGCACCGATCGTCACATTGTCACCTATGATGGTTCCAGCTTCAATTTGCACTCGCGGGCCAATGCGGCAGTTGTTACCGATCAGGACGGGGGCTTCTATTTCGGCGGAGGGGTCGATGTAGGTATTCTGGCCTACCCAAATTCGATTTCCTCTGGCTTTGGCAGATCTTTCTTCGTAGGCAAAGTCGAGTTTGACTTTGGAGTAAAGCCCATCGTATTGAGCTTCCCGATAGGCGTCGAGATGACCGACATCGCACCAATAGCCTTCGGCAATGTAGCCGTACATGGGGATGCCTTTGTTGAGGAGAAGGGGGAATAAATCTTTGGAAAAGTCGCTTTCTTGGCCGGCTGGTAGATAGTCTAGGACTTCTGGTTCTAGGATATAGGTGCCGGTGTTGACGGTATCGGAGAAGATTTCGCTTGTGGATGGTTTTTCTAAAAAACGGCTGATACGGTCTTCTTCGTCGGTGATGACCACACCAAATTCGATCGGATTGGGAACGCGGGTCAAAATTATCGTGGCTTTTGAGTGACGGCGTTTGTGAAAGTGAATGGCGGCTTTGAGGTCAAAGTCGGTGATGCTGTCGCCGCTGATCACTAAAAATGTTCTATCTAAAAGTTCGGCAATGTTTTTTACACAACCTGCTGTCCCCAACGGCTGGTCTTCTTCCACAGCATAGGTCATCTGGACGCCAAAGTCGCTGCCATCGTGGAAGTAGTCGCGGATAACGTCGGGTAAGTAGTGCAGGGTGGCAATCACTTCGGTGATGTGATGCCTTTTGAGTAAATTTATGATATGTTCTGCGATGGGTCGATTCAGGATCGGCACCATCGGTTTTGGCAGATCGCAAGTTAGCGGTCTCAGCCTAGTTCCAGATCCGCCAGCCATTAGCACTGCCCGCATAGTTCCTCCTGTTTCCACTTTTGCTTTGTCGTCTTGAATTCTTGGCGATCGGCTTGTCTACAGATCCCAGCCAGGGCTTAGCACTCCAGCTCCGGCGTCGTAAAAGGATGTCGCCCCTTTTTAATATTAAAGATTTGAATCGGCTAAGGTGATGGGGCAGAGGGGCAGCCCAAAGTCAAAAGTCAAAAGTCAAAAGTCAAAATTCAAAATTCCTCTTTTTCCCTCTTCCCGACGCCCGACGCCCTAGCCCTAGTCCCGACGCCCTAGCCCTTCTGACAACGACGGGCTGAGTAAACATAATTGAAATAAAGAGGGTATCCGCTGCAAGGAGAGTTTATGAATAGTTTAATTGTCATAGCATTACTGGTAACTTACGTAGGCGGGGTCTGGAAGTTCTGGACTGGCTTTGAGAAGACTAACTTCAACCGCAATTTGACGACTCGGCTATCTATGTCGATGTTGTGGCCATTTTTACTGGTTAACAAATCGTATCGTAAGAACTTTACCAAAGCTCTCAAGGGTTAATCGTTTTCTTGGCAGAGTGGGCTTTTGCAGTACCGAGTAGAATCAACTGAACGACTGTGGCTGATCGGTGGAACTACCGAAAGTATGCAGCTGGCAGCTGCGATCGCACAAGCTCAGCTGCCTTGCACTATTTCGGTAACTACGGAAACTGCGAGATCGCTCTATCCCGATGTGCCGATTTTGCGTGTCTGGGTGGGGCGTCTTTCCCCTTCGGAGATCGGGCAATTTTTGCTCGCCCAAAATATTGTGGCAGTACTTGATGCTTCTCATCCTTTTGCGGTGGAGATTTCTCAGAATGCGATCGCGGCTTGTTCCCAATTGCAAATCCCCTATCTGCGCTACGAACGCCCGCGTTTGCAGGGCGAGAATAATGCGATCGTCAATAGTAAACTGATTCAGTTAGATACTTTTGCTACGCTTGTGGCTGGGAATTATCTGGAAGGACAGCGAGTGCTGCTGACTGTCGGGTATAAAGCTTTACCTCTGTTTCGTCCTTGGCAAGAGCGATCGACTTTATTTACTAAGGTTTTACCTTCCAGTACTTCTATTGAAGCAGCAATAGCTGCTGGATTTACACCAGACCGAATTTTTGCTATGCGACCGCCAATTTCTGCCGATTTGGAAAAAGCTTTATGGCGTCATTGGCAGATTTCAATGGTAGTGACAAAAGCTTCCGGTGCTAGTGGCGGGGAAGATGTTAAGCGAAGCATAGCAGATGAATTAGGAGTAACTTTGGTAGTTATCGATCCGCCTGCGATCGAGTATCCGCAAGTTACTAGCGATTTGTCAGAGGCGATCGAGTTTTGTCAACAGAACGTAGACAAAATTTAACATACTTTATTTTTAGTCAGGAGAGCATCGCCCACGAATATTTAGCGGGCAATGCCCACCCTACAAGGTTTTACCAATCATATTGAAGCTCTCCAGTCTCAATTTTGTCTAAAACGAGTTTTCTGTACAATTCAAGTTCAGTCACCGTAACTTTTTTATCAGCATAGGTTGCCGCTCTAATATCATCAAGTTCTTTGCGAGAAATCTTGCCATCGGCTACGGCATTATTAATCACGGTTTTTAGTCGTTCTAGGTGCTGCTTTTCTTCCGGCGTCGGTTGTGCTACATTTGGGCGTTCAATTAACATGATGACCACCTCCTAAAGGTAGATTCTTATATGATGGATAATATTTCTCGAAAATTAAATAGTTCATTTATTTATTGAAGGGTAATTTTAATAACAAATTATGTAGTTTATCGCACTAAATAAATATTTGTAAAGTTTTTTATGAGTAAATTTAACATTTATAAAAAAATTGATATTTATCTTTGCGTTACTTTACTTGCAGATTTAGGGAAAATACACTCGTCCATGATTGCGTCAATTGTAAGCCTGAGCATTTGGCAAGTAAAGTACTTCTAATTTACTTCGCATTTTGAGTCATTACCCAATGCATAAAACCGGGAAATAAACGGTATACTTCTGTAGCAAGGAATGTAGGGCCAACAACTACTTCAGATCGTTTATTTTTAACAGCATCCCAAATCGCATTGGCTATATCTTCCGGTTTGCTTACCCACGATGATTCAAGTACCTTCTTGATCTGCTGACGGCGCGATTCTATTTCGGCTTCATCTTTACCTCGAAACATAGCGCGTTCCATAAAATCACTGTTGATAACTCCAGGATGTACGGCAGATACGTCGATGCCTTTAGGTGCGAGTTCCAAGCGAAGGGTTTCTGTTAACCCGGTGATTGCGTATTTGCTGGCACAATAGGCGGTCATTTGTGGCAGAGGCATTTTTCCGCCGAAGGAACCAACATTGACAATAGTGCCTGTGTTTCGCTCTAAAAAATGAGGCAAAATAGCATTAATTGTGTAAACGTATCCCCAAAAATTCGTGTCCATAATCTGCTGCCAATCACTCAGAGAAGTTCTTTCCATTGGCGCAGTGAGACAGATGCCTGCGTTGTTAATCAAAACATCGATATTTCCGAAATTTTCTAGAGCTTTGTTGACCAGCGTTTGTACTTGCTCGATATTTCCGACATCGGTAGAAACAGCTAAAGCAGAACGACCGAGGTTTTCAATTTCCTGCGCTACAACTTCTAATCTGTCTGCTTGACGTGCTGCTAGGACAACATCGTAACCTTGGCGAGCAAATAAAAGTGCTGTTGCTTTGCCACTGCCTTGAGAAGCGCCTGTAATGAGAAGGGTGGGAGCCATAATTTCTATTTCGGGTTTTGGAGTCTATGGGAAAACTAAATTTTAACTATTTTTTACCGCAGATGAAAGCAGATAAACGCAGATAAACGCAGATGTTTATCTCTGTTAATGTGGTTTTTGGGATAGGTTTTTAGTATGCTATTGCCATGCCATCGGCGCGTGGTTCGGAAGCGGCAATCAAAACTCTGTTTTGGCGTAAGATAATCTGACCTTTACCAAACAGTGCTACATCTTTGGTCACTCGAACTTCGTGGCCTTTTTCAGATAGCGCCTGTGCTATCTCCTGAGATACTGCTTGCTCTAAAAGTACTCTTTTTCCCGATACAAAGTGCCACCTGGGAGCATCTAAAGCTGCTTGCGGATTCATCCTATAATCGGCTAAATTTACTACTACTTGAAGATGTCCTTGGGGTTGCATTGGCCCTCCCATAACACCAAATGGCCCTAAAGGTTGACCGTTTTGGCTGAGAAATCCGGGAATAATTGTATGAAACGGACGTTTTGAGGGTGCAATTTGGTTGGGATGTCCTTCTTCTAAACTGAAAGCGATTCCCCGGTTATGCAATGCTACGCCAGTACCGGGGACGAGTATTCCGCTGCCAAATCCCTCGAAATTTGATTGGATGAAAGAAACCATTAATTCTGCATCACTTGCTGCTAAATAAACGGTTCCACCTTGAGGAAGTCCCGGTTCAGCTATAGGTATAGCTTTATCATTAATTAAGTTTCTCCGTTCGCCTGCATAAGCTTTGTCTAAAAGGTGTTCTGCGGCGAGTGTCATAAACCGAATGTCGGC
>NZ_JACJUP010000409.1:0-5234 GCF_014748295.1 Planktothrix sp. FACHB-1355
ACAAAAAAGAATTCTTCAAACTGGTCAAAAATGAGAACCGTTAACAGGTTAAGTTCGGCATTCTTCTGCAACTGTTGGATAATCTCTTCCGGAGAATCCAAAGATGCAGATAAGTTTTCCCCTGTAACTTCCTGAAACTCTTTTCTTAAATTATCGCCTAAAGTCTTAACCCAACCATTATAAAATCGCAACAGCACGGGTAAGCCTTGGCGGGTATCAATCTTTTCTTGTTGCAATTTCGGAAATAACTTTGCTCTCACTAGGGAACTTTTACCCACCCCTGACTGACCGTAAATGACGATTAATTTGCAGTAATCTGCGCTAATTCTTGCCCACAATCGCTTCACATCTGGTTCTCGACCGGAGATTTCCCGTTCTACAATTGCTTGTTTGGCGGTTTCTGTCAGGGTCGAATTAATTATCTTACTTTTGGCAGTAAAATGAGCTACGCCAGCAAAAGCTAAAAAGTTATAATGATATTGAATTGCATATTCTTCCACCTTAATTTCAAAAGCTTTTCCATAATCGCGTTGCTGAAAATAAAGTTCTCTCAACTTACCCAAAATATTGATATAAAGCTGGGGTTCGTACTGCGGCTTGCTTTCTCTAAAGGCTTGGCTTAAGTGTTCATCAGCCTGTTGCTTTTCACCTAACTTTCGCAGCGAAAATGCTAAAATTAATTGATAAAAACCTTTTTCCTGTAACTCATCTGGTTGAATCAGAGGAGATTCAGCTAATATTTTCAGTGCTGCTTCTGCCTGTTGCTTGGCTTCATCCCAGCGAGATTCTTCTAAGGAAACTTGTGCCAAAAATCCTCTATCTTGAGCTAATTGGCTTGGGTCTCCATAAGTTAGATGCAGTTTAATTGCTTTTTTCTCTACCAGCGATTTTAGCTCTGGCCATGCTTGCAAGCGTCGCAGCACTTCACCGAGTTTGCTAATATGTTTGGCAACTAAATCCAGCCGTTGCGATCGCTCGAAATTCTTGAGGGATTCCCAAAGGAAATATTTTTCTTCTTGCCAAAATTCCTGATTCTTTACCCGCTGCTGTATTGCTTTCTGCTTATAGCATTCGGCAATAGCCAGCAGCAATATGCCTTGCCGTTCTCGATGATTCTCCTGTTGCCAAAAAAGAAAGCTTTCCTGATAATTTTCTAAAGCTTCATCTAGCCGATTATTGGTAAAATCATTTAAGCCGTGCCAAACTTGCAAACAAGCTTCTAACTCTGTCAATAACACAGCTTGACGATTTTGTAAATCCCGTTCTGCCGCTGCTATTTCTCGCCAAGCTTCCGAAAAGGTTTCTAAATTTAAATAAAAATTTGTTTCAGTAGCAAACAACTGGTTAGTTCTTTGCCGAATTAACTCTATCAATTCATCGTTAGTCATCGATAACTCAACCGTAGTAGACCAACTAAAAATATCCGGCGCTAACCGAATAAACTTTTCGATCGCTTCATCATTCACCCACAAAAGAACCGGAAACGGCAGATTTTTGCGAAATTCTTCCCGGACATAATTAGCCGAAGTGAGTACGCGATCGATCTCGTCAACCGCCTCCAAACCAAACACCATTAATGCAGGTGGCTTTTCTTCTCCCAATTTGGAAACAATCGTGCTGTAAAGATTGGGAACAAACTTTCCCAATTCTATTTTTTCAATTTTCACCGATGAAGATACTAGCAGCCGTTGCGCCATGCGATCGCACAAAGCTGCATAGTTGCAGACCACTAGAATCAGGGAAAAGTCTCCCTGAGAAAGTGCGATCGCACGTAAAAGCGTCTGCAAAGATTCCTCATTATCGGCAGATATATTTTCTAGTGGCTGCGATTCACTCATGGATTTAGTTGTTTGGCATCTGCTAAAATTGGATTGAGATCGAACCAAGGGCCATCATCATCGCGATATTCAAAAACAAACATACTTCGCAACAAAGTTTGATATAGTGAACCTTGTCCCAAAGTTTTCTCTTCCTTCACTTTCCGCAGCAATTCCCAATCATCCGTTTTAATTCCTCGCATTAACTGATTGCGTCTTTCCTTAATCACTGTTTCCAAAGTATTTTGACCGATCGGTGGGTCTTTTTTCTGGATACAACTATAGAGCAATCCTAACAAATTCCGCACATGACCGCCGCTAACTCGGCAAAGTCGATCCAAAGTTTCGAGGCTATCAAAAACTTCTGCGATTGAGTTAATTTGTTCATCCCGATTCAGCTTTGGAAATGCTCTCACCAAAACCATTTCGCGCAGCAATTCCATCCCCTTTGAAAACTCCTTTCCATCTCGCGACTGCACAGGAACCATCGGCAAAACCTTTGCATCTACCCCTCCTCCCATGCGATTGACAAGTACATTGTACTCATTAGAAAAAATCAATCCCAGCGGAATAGTATAAACTAAATGACAGTTCAATCGCCGTAACTGCTCTCCTCGATCGATAAACAAATATTCCGGCTGCATCCGTTCCCCAACTTTTGGCGAACTATCCACGCGATCGAGATTATCAACAAGTACCACCAATCCTTTTTTACCAGCTTGCTTGAGTTTCTCATCCGCACTTTTTAATAGTTCGTCATTAATCGATTCTAAAATGTTATCCGTTCGCGGTTCTAAATATTGCCTTAACTCTTTCCGCACCGAAGGGTTATCTTTCGTTTTGGCCGTAATTTTGCCAATGGGAGTAGAAAACTCTGATGTCCATGAAAGATCTATGGGCGTTTTCATAAAATCTTTCACTTCACCAAATAGCCTCTCGAAATATCTTGGCTTTAGCTTAATTTCCACTGCTTCTAAGCTTTCAAAAACTTGCTTGGCAATGGCCAGCAAAATATCGCTGATATCCACATCAGCCATATCGAGATCCTGACTCGACTCGAAGTAAACTACATGAAATCCTGCATCTTCCAACCTTTTCTTCAGTCGCAACAACTCCGTAGACTTCCCACAACCGATATGTCCCGTAAACAACTGACAGGTTGATTCATTGGGAGAGAAGATGGCGATCGATCTTGCCAACTCCTCAATAATTTCCCCTCCTCTCACAGAAGAAAAATCGATATAGTATTGCTTATCCTCAGCTTTCGCCACATCGATCGTATAAGCAGGGTTACATACCTTAAAAAATCTTTGCAAATCATCCGGTTTCATTGACTACCTCAGACCAGCGCTTTTTTCTATTTTATACATCATCACTCCTAAAAACAAAAAAATATAGCCCCATTGTAGAGGCCATTTTCTATTACCACCAATTCAGCAACCCCTATTCAAATAAATCTCACCTCACGCGCTCACAAAGTCGTCTATAATCTCCTGCGCTACATCTTCTGGAATGTCCAAAGCTTCCTGAAGCTTATTGACAAAACTTTCTTCCTCTTCCGGGAGATTTTCTTCTGCTAAAACCACCGCAACCGCTCCCTCAAAAGCGATTTCCACGAACTCGTCTGAAATGGAATTAATAGCTGTGTTAAACAAAACCCCGCTACCTTCTTCATTGTAAATATCGGTTATTTTATCTAACGTTTGTTGGATTTCTTCTGGTGAATAACTATCGAACACTCCGGTGTCAGATAGTATATCATTTAAATATTCCATTTCTTCGTCATTGATTTCCTTGCCTGCGAACATGGCCGCAAAGATTATGGCTGCTACCGCTTCTTCAGAATTCAGTTTCTGTTCGCTTTGAACTTCAGAGGCGAAGATTTCGTCATATTTACTCATTTTGGTTGGTTCCTTTATTTATGGACTCGTCATTTATATCAGCAGTGGCGATATTTTCTGCATCGCCATTAACAAATTTTTACCTATTTTGAAAAAAAGATAAATTTTTCCTTGGCAATCCCATACTTTCATAATCGAACGAGCCCTGGAGTGGGGAAGTGGGGGAGACCAGGAGTGGGGGAGAAAATGTAGACTCAGATTTTGCGCCATTCTCAATAATATCTGAGAATATCTGAGTAAATGAACTTTTGCATAGAGATTGCACAGGCATATATCGCCTATTCACCAATCAATTTGCTAAAAGCTTGATGGTGACGAATTGAATCGAAACTCGGATCTTTTTTGGCATTTTCCTTAAATTTCTCAGCATCTAGCTTGGCTGCCATTTGTAAGTTTTCCATAGCTAATTCGACATTGCCCAGTTCGGCGTAAGCACAAGCTTTGTTATACCAAGCAAAAAAGAGTTTGGGATTGATTTTAATTGCTTTCTCGCCAGCAGCGATCGCATCATCATATCGCTTCAAATAACCTAGCGCCGCACTTCGGTCAGTCCAAATATTCGCATCATAAGGTTGGATTTCAATTGCCTTATCGTAAGCAGCAATTGCTTCTTCATATCGTTGAAAATGATTTAGCTGCACTCCTAACTTGTACCAAGCTAAATGGAAATCGGGTTTGATTTGCGCTGCCTTTTCATAAGAGTATATCGCATCTTCGCGTCGCTGCACAATTTCTAGCGCAATGCCTCGATCGTACCAAGCTTCCCAATACTCAGGTTTGATTTCCACCGCCTTATCGTAAGCAGCGATCGCATCTTCATACCGCTGTAATTGCAATAACGCATATCCGCGCATATACCAAGCTTCCGGGAAATCAGACTTGACCCGAATTGCTTGGTCAAAAGCTGCGATCGCCTCTTCATATTTTCGCCCTCTAATGCGTCCGTTGCCTTGCTCATACCACTTCTCATGTGGTTTTTTCGTCAGCTGGCGTACTGCGATCGCAATCACAATAGCCACTACTAGCAAAACCTTCGCCCATTCGTTGAATAAACGGTATCCCATCCCTACCATCTGCGATGGAATTCCAAGCATTTGGCTAATGGAAAAAGCACCTTCTCCCAACAGCCGATTGAACGGTTCTACAAACCAAAGCAGCACGAAGAGGACAAAGATTCCGTATTGACCGAACTTTCGCGATCGCTCTTGAATTTCTGGAGGCAACCACGGGTCAATAATACCATAACCATCAAGACCTGGAATCGGCAGCAAATTGAGGATAACCACATATACTTCTAGGTAAATTAGAAATGCCAAAGCCGGCCATATCCACCTATACTCAACTAATGGCAATGACGAACCAAACCGAAAACTTATTGTCAACAAAACCGCCACCAAAATACTGGCGAATGGTCCCGCTGCGGAGACCGCACTTTTCCACCAGCGACTGCGTAGTCTTCGGTGGTCGATATAAACTGCCGCACCCGGTAGCGGAATCCCACCTAAAAGTAGAAAAA
>NZ_JACJUP010000041.1:0-14459 GCF_014748295.1 Planktothrix sp. FACHB-1355
CCGCCGAACCGAGGGATAGCGAGGACTTACTCTTTATCCTCTATACCTCCGGCAGTACCGGCAAACCCAAAGGCGTCGTCCACACCACTGGCGGTTATAACTTATACACCCACATGACAACCAAGTGGATTTTCGACATTAAAGACACCGATGTATATTGGTGTACCGCCGATATCGGTTGGATTACGGGACACAGCTACGTACTTTACGGCCCCTTATCCAACGGTGCTACCAGTCTGATGTACGAAGGTGCGCCGCGTGCCTCCAATCCCGGTTGTTTCTGGGATGTCATCGAAAAACACGGCGTCACAGTTTTTTATACCGCGCCAACAGCAATTCGCGCTTTCATCAAAGCAGGCGAACACTTACCCAAAGCGCGAAATCTTTCTTCCCTGCGGTTGTTGGGAACCGTCGGCGAACCGATTAACCCGGAAGCTTGGATGTGGTATCACCGGGTAATTGGCGGCGAACGCTGTCCGATCGTCGATACTTGGTGGCAAACGGAAACAGGCGGGATTATGGTGACGCCGTTACCTGGGGCGATTCCCACCAAACCGGGTTCCGCTACCCGTCCTTTCCCTGGCATTATCATCGATGTTGTCGATCTGGATGGCAATTCGGTGGCCGATAACGAAGGCGGCTATCTGTCTGTAAAATATCCTTGGCCGGGGATGATGCGGACATTGTACGGCGATCCCGATCGCTTCCGCCGCACTTACTGGGAACATATTCCCCCGCAAGATGGGCAGTATTTCTACTTTGCTGGCGATGGTGCTAGGCGCGATGAAGATGGTTATTTCTGGGTGATGGGTCGCGTTGACGATGTAATAAATGTTGCGGGACACCGCCTCGGTACAATGGAAGTCGAATCGGCCTTAGTTTCTCACCCGGCGGTAGCTGAAGCGGCTGTTGTCGGTAAGCCGGACGAACTGAAAGGCGAAGATATTGTTGCTTTTGTGACTTTAGAAAGTACGTATGAACCGAGTGAGGAACTGAACAAGCAACTCAAGCAGCACGTTGTCCAGGAAATTGGGGCGATCGCACGTCCCGGCGAAATTCGCTTTACCGACGCTTTACCGAAAACTCGTTCCGGTAAAATTATGCGGCGCTTGTTGCGAAATCTCGCCGCCGGACAAGAAGTTTCCGGCGATACTTCTACTTTAGAAGATCGGGGAGTTTTGGATAAATTGCGGGAAGGCGCTTAGGATTTTGGATTTTAGATTTTGGATTTTGGATTGATGGGTAATTCAAAATCTAAAATTATCTAAATTGCCAAGAGCGATCGCTCTTTTTTACCCAAAGAGCGATCGCTCCTTCGTATCTGACCAAGGTTTGTAAAGCAAAAGCTCGTTTGCTTAAACGGTATTCGCCCCAGCTAACATTTGATTTCTATATTTCTACAAAAAACACAGAATCCTGTTATTATATCTAGGGTTTCGGAATATCCTCTGTAAAAATGACACAAGAGCGTTAAAGCGTTTACGATCGGATCGAAAAACTCAACTCCGAAAAACTGTAGTAATGCCATGACCTCAACGAGTGTACGCTTGTTTTCCCAAGACGAATACCACCGGATGACAGAAGCAGGAATTCTCGACCCAGACGAGCGAGTGGAACTGCTAGAAGGACAAATTATCTCAATGGCTGCTAAAAATCCTCCCCATTCAGCCACCAACTTATGTGCGGCTGAATACCTCAGAAACCTACTCGCAGGACTTGCCTTAATTCGCATTCAAGACCCCATTGACCTCAGTCCTTACTCAGAACCCGAACCGGATATCGCCGTGGTGAAGATTGACCCCCGACTCTACGCAGAAAACCACCCGACTCCAACAGATACTTTCCTGCTTATAGAAATCTCAGACACGACCTTAGAACGCGATCGCAAACAAAAAGCAGCTGCTTATGCTAAAGCGGGAATTGCCGACTACTGGATTCTCGACGTAAACACCCGCCAAGTCCGTGTTTTCCGGGAAATTGTGAAGGAAACCTACCAACAAGAAACTATCCTCAACGAAGAAGCTACTCTTTTCATGCTGGCTTTTCCTAAGATAGAAGTACAAATCGATCGATTATTTCCCTAGCCTTAGCTTAATTAATGGCAGAAATTAATATGTCTTTGAAAATAAATATACTCTACAACCTGATCTTATTCTTTGTTGACATAGCAGTTTTATTATGGCTGACGCGCCAGCAGAAGCGGTGGGCGATCGGTGCTGGCGTAGGTTTATTTGCCTTGGCGGGATTGTTTTTTGCAGCGTTTCTGGGAGAAAGTTTATTTGGCATAGCCCGACTGATGAGCTATGGTATATTTTTGCATGGGTTGATTATATCGATCGGCTTAGCGATCGCACTGTATCGATCGTTTCAAAAAATTGCGATCGCCTCTGCTGTATTGGCAGTAATCATCGGCGGTATCGGTCTGGATGCGTTTGCGATCGAACCTTATTGGCTGCAAGTATCTCACGTTCAAATCAGTACGCCAAAGCTAGAAAAGGCATTAAAAATACTCGTCCTCGCTGACTTCCAAACCGACGTTTGGGGCGATTATCAGCGGCAAGCATTGCGTACAGCCATAAATCAGAAAGCTGACCTAATACTTCTTCCCGGAGATTATATCCAAGTATACAACTCTCCCGACCGAGAAAAACTGCGCCAAAACCTCAACTCCTTTCTCAAAGAAATCAACTTCGATGCCAAGTTAGGCGTATATGCTGTCAAAGGCGATCAAGAGTTTTATGAGGGATGGCCGCATATTTTTGATGGGTTGCCCGTAACAGTATTTCAAGATAGTAGAACCGTACCGCTAACCAAACTTTGCATCACCGGACTAACCCTCAACGATTCGCGAAATCCTCAGTTAAAAATTCTCGAATGCGGCAGCAAATTTCACATCGTCTTCGGTCATGCACCTGACTTTGCTTTAGGCAATATTAATGCCGATTTGTTAGTAGCAGGTCACACTCATGGCGGTCAGGTGCGACTTCCTTTCATTGGCCCTGCGATCAAGATGTCGAGAGTGCCTCGCAAATGGGCAGCTGGTGTCACCGATATCGGTGACGGACGCACGCTGATAGTTTCGCGAGGAGTTGGGATGGAAAGGGGAGTTGCACCCAGACTGAGGTTTTTGTGCCGTCCGGAATTAGTTGTAATCGATTTACTGCCTATTTAAAAAACTTGTTTTGGATATTTTTATCCGAAATCAACAAGAAATAGGCAGCTTAACTGTAAATTTTGTTCCTTCACCAACTTTACTTTCTACATAAATGTCGCCTTGATGTAAGTCCACGCAACTTTTGACGATCGATAACCCTAAGCCAGTACCGGGAATTTCCCCAACATTGCCAGCGCGATGGAAAGTTTCAAACAATTTTTGCAGGTCTTCTGGCGGAATGCCAATACCGCGATCGCGAATTTGGAATACTACCCAATTTTCGTCAAAGTTGAGCGTAAAATCAACTCTTCCACCTTGGGGAGAATATTTAATAGCATTAGAAAGCAAATTAACCAAGATGTGGCGCAGTAGTTTCTCGTCGATATAAGCATCTTGAGTTTCACCATTAATTGCAAAGACAATTGGCTGCGGCATAAGTTCTGCTATTTGCAATTCATCTAAGATTTGTTCGCAGAGTTTAACTAAATTTAACCTTGTGGGTTGGAATGATAATTTACCCGATTCCATCCGCCCCAAAGTTAACACATCTTCCAACAAACTATTCATATTTTTGACAGCTTTTTGAATCCGTTGAAGATGTTTTTTCTTTTTGTCTTCCGACCATTTGTCATTATACATTTCCAGCAAATCTGCGGACATAATAATGCTGGTGAGGGGATTGCGAAACTCGTGGGAGGTAATGGACATATAACGCGATCGCAGTTCGCTGAGTTCCTCTGCTTTTTTTCGTAACTCTTGTGAAATGGCCAGTTCTTGTCTGAGTTTTTCTTGCTCCAGATGTTTGAGCCGCGCTAATTCAATATTAGCGTTCAATTCTTTTTCTTTAAACGGCTTAATTAAATAACCAAAAGAGCCAGTATTTTTAGCACGATTTAATGTGCTGGTATCTGCATTTGCCGTTAAATAAATTACGGGTATATGGTAATTAGTCCAAATGTATTCTGCTGTCTCAATACCGTCCATTTCCCCTTGCAGCATGATATCCATCAAAATCAGGTCTGGTTTTTCTTCGATAGCTTTTTGAATTGCTTCTTCTCCCGATGGAATCATTGCCACAACTTCATATCCTAGTTTTTTTAACTTATTTTCTAGGTTCTTAGCGACAATCAATTCATCTTCAACTACTAAAATTTTACAATTGTTCATAATCTTAAATCCTCTGAGGTTTGTTTTAAACGTAGGGTGGGCAGTGCCCAACAAAATGCCTGTAAACACTGAACCTAGCTAATGGTGGGCAGTGACTACAAATTATGTTTCGTTTATTTATGTTCACTTACTTATCTCCATTTATGTTTAATTTTTTCTCCGATATTTGAGTTCTGATAGAGTTAGCTTAAATCGCGTGCCATTGTTTCTATCTAACTCTATATTACCCTTTAATTGTTTGGTTAATGTGCATACTAACTGCAATCCTAGAGATGTTTCAATTTTCTGGAAGTTTAAATTTTCCGGGAAGCCGATGCCGTTATCGCTAACATTCAGGATGATATGGTTTTGCTCATCTAAATAAAGTTCTACCCAAATTTCTCCTTCTCTGCCGTATGGGAAAGCGTGTTTCAAAGCATTAGAAACTAATTCGTTAATAATTAAGCCGCAAGGTATAGATGTATCTAAATTGAGGCATACATTGTCGATATCAATAATATATTTTATTAACTCTCTATCTACGCCATAAGAGCTAAAAAGATTATCTACCAAGTTGGCAACATAATCACAGAAGTCTATTTTAGCTAAATCTTTAGATTGATATAGTTGTTCGTGGATGAGCGCCATTGATTGAATGCGGCTTTGACTGTCTAAAAATATATTCATCATTTCAGGAGAATCGATGAATTGAGATTGCAGATCGATCATACTAGAAATTATTTGTAGGTTATTTTTTACGCGGTGGTGGATCTCTTTTAAGAGTACTTCTTTTTCTTTCAAGGATGCTTTGATTTGCTCCTCAGCATTTTTGCGTTCAGTAATATCGAGCCCTACTGAAACGCAAGCGCGATCGCCATCGTACTTTTGGGCTACCACTAAATAACTGCGTTCTTGTCCATTTGTTTCGATAGATATTGTTTGAGAATTTGTTGGATTAGACATAGCAAAAAACTGATTTATAAATTGGACAAATTCTCGGCTATTCTCTAAGAAACCGATCGGTTGACCGATAAAGTTTTCTACAGGCAGTTTAAAAGTATCAGATAAGTGCCGATTGACGCCCAAGTATTTTAAATCCGAACTAATCCAAGATACAAACCCAGGTACGGTATCCAAGACGGCTTGTAGTTTACCTTTAGCTTGTTGTAATGCTTCTTCTGCCATTTGACTTTCTTTAGCTATCGATATCGCTGTTGCCGCCGAACTCAGTATACTAATTTCTAAAGGTTCCCATACCCTTGCTTGTCTACAGTTATCAAAACCAATAAAACCAAAGAATTCACCATTTACTATTAGGGGCAAAATCAAGATAGACAAAATACCTTTGTCTGCTAAAATTTGCCGTTCTGGTTCGGGAAATTCTGTGACTGTACCCTCAATAATATCACCTTTAGATAAGGCAGAAAGCCAGTTTGGAGATAATTGATCTAAGGGAAAATTTTGCAAGGCTGGATTGTCAATTTGAGGTTCAATTTCTTCAGCACACCATTCCGCACGTTGACTGGTTAGCAGTCTACCTATGGCATCCTGATGATTTTCAAATATATAAATACGGCTGACATCACAAACTTGCCCTAAATTTGACAAAATTAAATTATAAGTTTCATTATCTACAGGAGAAGCTAATAGTTGACGTTGTACTTCTACGAGTGCCGTTAAATAACGATCGCGCTTAGCTAATAAAGCTTCTGCTTGTTTGCGCTGTGTAATATCCCGACAAACGCAAATCAATCCTACGCCTTCAATCAAAGTGAGGGAAACTTCTTCATCAAACGTAGAACCATCTTTTCTTTTAGCAGTTGCCTCTCCTTGAAATTTACCTGTATTTCCCAACGCAGGAAATACTTCTTTCTGAAAATTGGCGATTTCTCTTGGGTAGTACAATTCTTGCCAATTTTTGCCTAATAATTCAGTAGCATTTCTATAACCGAACATTTCCGCATGAGCTTGATTGAGGTAACTATATTGGCTGTTTTCATCCAAAATTGCAATGCCATCCATCGCCGCTTCAATAGCTGCTAGCTGTCGTTTCAGAGATTGTTCTGTTTGTTTGCGATCGCTAATATCTCTTTGAATAATGACAATATAAGCAAATTGGCCATTTTCGTCACGCGCTACAGAAGATGACAAGTCCATCATGGTAATTGTGCCATCTTTACGAATAAATTCAACTTCTAAACGCTGCGTGCCTGTTTGTAACAAATTGGGAAACATTTCGGCAAAAACTTTTTGAGAACAAGGAGTAAAAAATCGATCTATTCGATGACCGATTAACTCGATTTCTGCATAGCCAGACTCCTGGATAGAAGCTGGATTAGTTTGCCAGATTAAGCCATCTAAGTCTACAACGTGAATGAAATCAGCAGCTGCTTCAAACAAAGATCGGAATCTGACTTCGCTCAAACTTAGGGCTTCTTCTGCTTGCTTGCGCTGGGTAATATCAAAACCTATGGATAAGTATTGGTAAGGTTTACCCAGATCGTTTTTAGAAGGAACGATCGTAGTGTATACCCAATGATTATTACCATTTTTGTCTTGATTTTTAATTTCCCCCTGCCAAACTTTACCGCTGGCAATAGTTTGCCACATTTGTTTGAAAAAGCTTTTTGAATGATAGCCTGAACTGACAACATTGTGAGTATTAGTAATTAGTTCGGTTTGAGAGTATCGATAGATTTCGCAAAATTTATTATTCACATAAGTAATAAAGCCTTGTTCGTCAGTAATAGAAACAATTGCTGCTTGATCTAAAGCAAACTTTTGAAAAGCTAATTCCTTAGTTCGTTCTTGCACTTTGTTTTCTAGTTCTTCGTTGAGTGTTTGCAATGCTGATTCGGCGTGTTTGCGATCGCTAATATCGGTGATCGTGCCAACATAAATGAAATCCTGCTGGTTATTTTGTTTCTCGGCGATCGCTTGACCGAGTACCCAAGTAATAGTACCATTCGGACAAATAAACCGATATTCTGCGCGAAAAGGTTTCTTTTGTTTTATGGCACTATCCCACTCTTTTAAAACGCGATCGCGATCTTCAGGATGCAATCTATTTGCCCAACCTTTAGTTAATAATTCGTCGGCTGTAACTCCCATAATTTCACAGCAACGCTCGTTAACATAAGTGCAATTTCCTTGCATATCCGTACAAAAAATTCCTACGGGTGCTGCTTTTGTTAAAGTGGCATAACGCTGTTCGCTTTGACGCAGTGCTTCCTCTGTGCGTATTCGCTCTGCCAGTTCAATTTCAGCTTTTTCAAGAGCTTTAGATTGCTGGATAGATATGGCTATTTGCACGCTGAGTTGGTCTAATAATTCTAATTCAAATGCTTGCCATTCACGCGGGTGCGAGCATTGATGTGCGATCAACAAACCCCATAAATTATCGGCAATTAAAATCGGTACAACTAAATTAGATTTAACTTGTAAATTTTCTAATAGCTCTAGGTGACAAGGAGTTAAGTTTGCTGTATAAATATTCTGACAAGACCATTGTTTACCTTGAATATATTTGGTTGCTTCTCCGTTAATAAAACAAGTATCTTCGATTTGCTTTTCTATTGCTGCCGTCCAACAAAAATCAACTGATTCAGCCACTACGCGCCCATTCATGTTGGGTAGGAAATGATAGATCATGACCCGATCGCACTTTAAGATTTGCCGCACTTCCGTAACTGTAGAATTGAGAATATCTTCTAATTTGAGAGATTGGCGAATCCGAGATGCGATCGATCTCAACAGGCGTTCTCCTTCTGCTTGCTGTCGTACTTGAGCAGTACGTTCTTGCACCTGCTTTTCTAATTCGATATTGCGGTTTTTCAGCAGCTCTATTTTTTCCGCTTCTAGCTGGGAGACAGATTGGTGCAATGTTTGCACGACACGATACATTTCCAACGGATCGAGCGATCGCAGCAAGGTAGTTTGAGTTACAATCCCCACCAGTTCTCCCACTTCTCCAACTACTACTAATCGCTGCACCCGCCGAGAAAGCATTTCCTGATGCGCTGTCCACAGGGAATCTTGAGGAGTCAAGCAAAATAGCGGCGTACTCATCACCGTTTGAGCTTGAATTTTCGCTAAATCTAGCTCTAGTACCTGAAATTGCAAGATATCTCCCTCAGTGACAATCCCCAGAGGTTTCAGTTGTTTTTCGTTTGTTGGATGATAAATAACTACACAACTCACCCGATGGCTAGCCATTAGTTCGGCTAATTCCAAAACCGAAGCTGTAGTAGGTGCTGCGATTACCTGTCTAGTCATCACCTCCGCCACCTGTCGGATGCGGAAAAGATTGCTTGGTTGCAAAGCTTGACGAAGGCTCTCAGATGTTACCACTCCTAGCAGTTTTCCGCCAGTATCCAAAATTGGCAAGTGGCGAATACGGTGTTGTCGCATCATCGCGATCGCAGTGAAAACATCGAAAGATTTTTTGTCTTGAATCAGGGTAATTACAGGGTGAGTCATCACCTGCGCGATCGTCACACCTTTAAAACTACGCCGCGAAACAGTTAACTTGACCAAATCTCTCTCAGTAAATACTCCCACCAAGCGAGATTCTTCCATCACCAAAACACAGCTAGTACCATTTGAGTTTAAGCCTGTTGTTGCCTCTGATTTTGCCAACATACAAAGACTTCCCCGTACCTGGCTCATTTGCACCAAAACATCTAGTAGCAGAGCATTTGGGGAAACTATGAGGGGTGAAGGGTCAAGTACTTGGTTTAGATGCGGCGAGTACAGAGGCAAAACATTCTCTGACATAGTGGATGTATAACTTTAATATCTGGTAAATGTTAATTAGATTTTTATGGCTTTTTACCAAGCTCTCGTACAAATAGCTAAACTGCATCAGTTGAAGTACTTATCCGAAAACAAGGCAATTTCTGTATAATTACAGGGCTCTCGCTGCGTGTCGCACTTAAATCAAATTGTAGGGAATGCCAGATTTTTGTTATAATTAAATATTTGTCTAAACAAATAGCCGACTCTATGTGTTAACTACTATTAACGCTTAAATAGAATTTGAACAATAAATATGGAAACATTTATATTCGACGGAAAAGGCGCAAATTTGCAAAAAGCTATTGATGTTCAGTCTCGTGGAGGTCGAGTTTTATGTCCTAAATGTAAGAATGAATTGATAATAGCCACAGGAACTATTTATTGCCCAGTTAGCCAAAAGCATCTATGTTGTTTTTGGACAACAACTGAAGTAATGTCAGCATTTGAACGATTTATGAATGAAAGGCACGAAAAGAATGAGGAAGTGTAGAGTAGGGTGAGCAATGCCCACCCCACCAACTTATTTAACTACGCCAGAATGACCTGGGATATCGGTCATCGGTTCAAATCGACCGCCTAAGTGTTTGGCGAGAAATTCTTCAGCAATAGCATAGAAATGCAGGCGATTTTCCGGTCGTGCGAAACCGTGTCCTTCATCGGGATA
The DNA here is from genome assembly GCF_014748295.1 of Planktothrix sp. FACHB-1355. Classification (NCBI taxonomy): domain Bacteria; kingdom Bacillati; phylum Cyanobacteriota; class Cyanophyceae; order Oscillatoriales; family Microcoleaceae; genus Planktothrix; species Planktothrix sp. FACHB-1355. Next base: position 9,762 of record NZ_JACJUP010000041.1, read on the forward strand.
AAGAACGTATTCGACTGGCAAATTTGCCTTTTGCATCGCTTCCACAATTTGGTCGCTTTCTGCTTGCTTGACTCGTGGGTCGTTGGCACCTTGACCGATCAGCAAAGGTTTCTTGATGCGATCGATAAAAAATAAAGGCGATCGCGACTTCAAAAACTCTTCTTCCGTCTCCAAGTTGCCGATCCGATGGTACATCGATGCTTTCAACGGTTCCCAATAAGGCGGGATACTTTGTAACAGGGTAATCAAATTACTCGGCCCGACAATATCCACACCGCAGGCAAACAGATCTGGCGTAAAAGTCAATCCCACTAAAGTAGCATAACCACCATAAGAACCGCCCATAATTGCAATCTTTTCTCGGTTGGAAATGCCTTTTTCCACCAGCCAATTAACTGCATCAATTAAATCGTCGTGCATTTTGGCTGCCCATTCGCGATTGGCAGCATTGAGGAAATCTTTTCCGTAGCCGGTGGAACCGCGAAAATTAACTTGCAGTACCCCATAACCCCGGTTAGCCAACCATTGCGCCTCCGGATCGTAACCCCAAGTATCTCGCGCCCAAGGGCCACCGTGAACTAACAGCACCGTCGGTAAATTTTGGGCGATTCCCACCGGAGTTGTTAAGTAACCGTGGATAGTCAAACCATCTCGCGCTTGGTAAGAAATTGGTTCCATTGCTGCTAGCTGCAACCCTTCTAATTTGGGTTGATTGCTAAACAGAAATGTGCTGGTTTTGCTATCGCGATTGTAAGCGTAGTAGTAAACCGGGCCGTCGTCGGTCATGTAAACTACCAGCCAGTTTTGGTCGGCTAAATCGCGGCTGCTTATGCCAAATTCACCGGGACGAACTTTGGCGATCGCTTCAAAATCTTCAGCAATACTTTCGTCTAAAATCTGCCATTCTTGCTTGTCTTTGTAGAAGGCAACTGCCTGAATTACTCGCGTTATCGGCTGAATCATGACTCCGCCGAGATCGTATTGCGGGTCTTGGGCGATGACGGTTTCCTGACGGGTGGCGAGGTCGAGGGCTAAAAGGCGATCGGCGTTGGCGTCGTGATTGCCTTCGATGTAGAGTGTTTTGCCATCAACGGAGAAGGTGACTGGCCCGCCTTGTTCATCTGGCCCCCAGTGGCGCAGAATGTCCCACTCTTTGTCTGTCGTTTCCCGCAAAAGCAGGTCGGAACCGCCATCGGGTGTGCTGGCGACGGCGGCGCGTACCTGAAATTGGGCGTCGGATGTCCAGCTGACGATGTTACCTGGGTTGTCGGTATCGAATTCCACCGCGCCGTTTTTGAGGTTGATGCGGTAAACGTCGAATTTTTGGGGGTTGTTGAGGTTTAGGGCTACTAGCGCTTCGTCTGGAAACTTGGGGTCAAGTCCTATAGGTTGGGCTTTCACGCCTTGGAATGGAGTTAAGTCGCGGACAATGTTGGACTGGATGTTGACTGCGTAGAGGTGAAAGTTCTCGTCGCCGTCCGCGTCTTGCATATACATGAGTTGGTCGGCGTTGTAAGTCCAGAAGAAAATGCGGATACCGCGCTTTTTGTCGGCGGTTAGTTGGCGATCGTCCTCCTGTCCTACCGTTCGCAGCCAAACTTGCAAAACATTCTTGTCATCGGGAGCGATGTATGCTAAATACTTGCCATCGGGCGAAAGTCTGGGACTGCTGCGTTCGGGGTTGCCGAAGAGAATTTCGCGAGGAATTAATGGCGGCAGTTTGGTAGCGGTGCGATCGGCTGTTGCAGTTTGCATGGTATCTTAGTGTGCTTAACTTCCCTATTCTCACTTTGCACGCGGCGATAGAAACTCGTCTAGTGAGGCGAACCGATCGGATGATGAGGGTATCCGATTTTGGATTTTGGATTTTGCGCGAAGTGGGCGTCTTGGACGCCATGTCCTCTACTTGGGGAGACCCCAAGATCGGAATGGCTCCGCTTCCCGTCACGATGCCCACCTTCGCAAGAGAGGATTTTCGATTGGCTGGGCAACGATCGGAAGGAGCTTTAAATTCGGATAAATTTTTTGATGATTACCCTTGAAATGTCAGGCTTGCAACTCGTTTTTTTGACTAAATTATGAATCAAATGTCCTTGTTTAACAATCGAGTCGGCGTTTTAGCCACCATGCACAAAAAAGAGCGAGTTATCGCTCCCATTCTGGCAAAAGAGTTAGGAATTCAAGTGATTGTGCCCACGAATTTTGACACGGATGTATTCGGCACGTTTACAAGAGAAGTGAAACGGATGGGCACCCAAATTGAGGCGGCTCGGTTCAAAGCAGAAAAAGCGATCGCGATCTCTGGGGAAACTCTGGCATTTGCCAGCGAAGGTTCGTTTGGCCCTCACCCGCTCATTCCGTATCTCTCAGCTAATAGAGAAATTGTCTTGTTATTAGATAAAGCTAAGAATATAGAAATTGTTGGTGAAGTATTTTCAACTGAAACTAACCATAACCATCAAAGCGTTTCCAGTGTGGAAGAAGCTTATGAATTCGCTCAAAAAGTTGGGTTTCCCGAACACGCTCTAGTTGTTATAATTGGCGATGCTCAAGCAGGAAAGGGCGAAATTATCAAAGGTATTACTGCGGAAGCAGAACTTGTCGATACTGTAAAAACAAGCCTCAAGAAATCGGCGGACGGCAAAGTACATATTGAGACAGATATGCGGGCAATGTATAACCCGACGAGGATGAAAAATATCGAGAAAGCAACGCTCGATTTGATCGAAAAAATCAATCAAACTTGCCCGGACTGTGCTTGGCCAGGATTTGACGCGATCGCCAATAAAAAGGGATTGCCTTGCGAACTTTGCCATCTCCCTACTCATCTAACTCTAGCGGTAATTTATCAATGCAAAAAATGCGGTTATACTGTGGAAAAAATTTTCCCTAATGGGCGAGAAACCGCCGATCCGTCTCAATGTCAATACTGCAATCCCTAATGGGAAACGTCCCGTACCCATCAAAAATTTTTTCTGTTGTTTGGTTATCCTAAAGGCAGTCCGTAGTTTAAACTTAAACCATTCACCATTATCAAAAAATCAAGGTTAGCCTATGAAGATGGACAGCACCGCCAACAAGTTATTAACCAAGTCTCTGACTGGTTTGTTTCTGGGCATTTTAGCTGGATCGGGAGCGTATGTTTCGCTATTGCCACAACCTAGTTTGGCACAGATAGACGATAACGAACCGGCGCTAAATTTGCGGCCAAATGCGCGGCCACGAAATAACCCCCTGCTTCCGGGATCTGAACCTGGAGATTACGAAGTTAAAGGAGAGGAGTTGCAACGATGCTCTTTGCAAGCAAATAGTGACAAGAAAAATTGTACTAGCGTCATTTCTGGATACGGACAGATAGTTAGTTTCGGTACTCAGCTTTATACCCAAGGAAATCTTAGCAGCGCGGAATCTATATTTCGACAGTTGACTCAATCGCGTCCTAAAGAGGCAACGCCTTACTATAAGTTAGGGGTAGTTCTCGATCGCCAAGGCAGAATAGATGAAGCAATTAGTTCATATCGCAAAGCAATTGAAATAAATGCCAAACACGCACTAGCGCGTAACTCTTTGGGAGTGGCTTTGGCTAGGCAAGGTCAGATAGACGATGCGATCGGCGAGTGGCGACAAGCACTGGAAATTAATTCGGAATATGCAGACGCTTGGACTAATTTGGGGATAGCAATGTTGCAGCAAGGCAAAGAAGCAGATGCGGTAGAAAATTTTAAAAAGGCAAGGGAGTTATATCTAAAGCAACGGGAATTTCAAAAAGTTAAACAAGTTGACGAATTGTTGCAGCGCATCAATTCTCAATCAACTTAAAATGTAGAATTGGCTGCAATCTCTGCCAAACTGGAGAGCGATCGCATCGCTTTTTTAGTATCTTGACAGCGCTTTCACAATACATTCTGCTGGCATGACAAATAAATAGTTTGTCTGCAAAACCGAACATTGCTGCGCGACTTCTGCTACCGCAGGATAAATTCCTTGTTCTAGTCTTTGGATCGCCTCCTTTGCTACTGGTTGATACTGCATCAGCCAGGGATTTTTTGTGATGTGTTCCGGTGTAAATGCTAAGTCAGCTATTAACCAAAAGTCTATGCCATACTTTTGGATAAAGCTTTTTACTTCCTCTGGATTCAGAGTGTATTGTGCGTTAATTAGGTCGATCGATCGCTGGCGCATCTGCGCGTAGTATTTTGTATGGTAAGGTAGGGAATATTCCGACCCTACTAAAATTGAGCGTTTGCTAAAGGTGGGGATAAAATTTGCTTCCCCTTCCAAAGTAGCGATCGTAATATCTTTCGGTTGCGCTTTAAAAAATTCGTATATAGCTTGCGAGTTACCTGTTTTGTACGCAGTGATAGGAAAGTTTTTCAAAAAGTGGGGATGCAGGATCAATGCAGCTGCGATCGCACCAGTTATCCACAGTTGCCAAGGCTTTTCTTTCCTATTCTGTTTGTCGGTAATAAAAGAATTTAAAACTGCATCCAGCATTAAGGTGAGTGCGAGTCCACCTGCGATCGCCAACACAATTCGCAGAGTATGTTCGCTATAGCGACTCGGACAATAAAGTTTAAATAGCAGCAGATGCGCGGCGAAAAACATCACCAGCGATGCCAAAATAACTTGAGGTAAAACTTTCAAGTTATTTTTCAAATGGCTAATTAAAGGAAAACGATATCGCAATAAAATCGGAAA
>NZ_JACJUP010000410.1:0-5154 GCF_014748295.1 Planktothrix sp. FACHB-1355
CAATTCTGTCAAATTCCAAACCTTTCAATATCCCCGCGTAAGCAGTCAAGACTTGGTGAAATATCTGCGGCTGCGATATGATTTTCCGTAAATCGATATAATAAGGAAAAATCGCCCCCGATGCTTGCTTGTGTTCGCCAAAAATAATGCAGCCGATATCGTAAAGCTGTAAAATTAAATCGCGATGCGGTTCGGATTGCAACGAACAAACATTCGGCAACCAAACATCGCAAGTGGGATTTGCCTGCACGATTCGCATTCTTTCTTCATTGACTTTATCCCTTAAATCGCGAACGGCGGCGGCGATATCGTGTCCGGGTTCTTCGATAATATTAGGAGGTACTGGTAGCAGCAATCCTTCTCCCTGCTTATCCAAACCTGCTGCTAAAATAGCATTTAAATCGCGATCGCCTGTATAATCTTCCTGTAACAAAATTAGCCGTTCTGGTGCAGCAGCCCGGATACGCGCTAAAATTTCCGGAGTACCACCCACTTTCAACCCCAACTGTTCCGGCGTTCCCCAGTTTTTCGCTTCATCGATCAAATGCAGGTAAAAAGGTTGACTCGGCGTCGGGAATTCCTGCAACGCCGCCGCGCTGGGATTCGCGTTAGCGCACAGCACGAACACTGCTTTACCCGGATAAAGTAAAAAAGGCGCGACGTGATCCCATCCGGCGTAGGTATTTACGGTAACGGCATCCACACCCCATCGTTCAAAGGCAGTCTTGGCAAACACCGTGCTGGTATAGATATCGCTGTGTTTGGCATCCAGGATAATGGGGATATGTTTGGGAATGCGCTGCAATGTTTGTTCCAGCAGTTTCAGTCCGGGTGCGCCCAAAGCTTGGTAGAATCCGAGAATCGGCTTATAAGCACAAACTAAATCTGATGTTTGTGCGATGATGGTATCCAGCCATTCCCAAAGTTGGGATAAATCCTCACCCTCGCCAATTACCACTTCGTCTAGGTCTGGGTCGAGTCCGACGTAGAGTAAGCTTTGGTTGCGCTCGATCGCATAAAGTAATTTATCAAAAAACTGCATCTGGTTTTGCCTTTCTCTGGGATGATATTAGAGAATTTCATAGCACAACATTACAGCTAATTTACTTGACCGACCGATCGAATACTTAGGAAGGGTAAGTGAAGAGGATCGCGCTAACAGATACGCTTCGCCAAGGCTGTGAGTTTAGACTGTTCTCAACTACCACTGATTTCCACCAACTTTTCACCCGATCGCAAAAGCTCCAAAGCATCCGGTACAGTTGCAGTTAGAATCTCTCTCAATCGCAAATTCGATGTATTTCCACAGGTTAACCAGATTACTTTTAAAATTTGGAAACAGGCTTTTCGACTTTAATCCCAGGCTCTCCAGTCATACAGTTTTTGATTTTGTCAAAAAAAATACCAAGCTGCATCTATTATATGGGATGCGCTAGACTCCTCCCCAACCCTTCCCCTGCAAGGAGAGGGGCTTTCCGGCTCGCCCTTTCCACCTACCCTTTTTCAGCCTTAATGTTACTCCAACTTCTACTCCCTCTTCCCTCTTCCCTCTTCCCTCTTCCCTAACCCCTAACCCCTAGTCCCTAATCCCTAGATATATGAAGTTTTGTAAAAACTATTGACGAGCATTTCAGAGGTAGCTTTAATAGTTACAGAGGCTAATGGAGCGTTCCGGAAGCCGAAACCTAAATTTGAGATACCTTCACAAACAGTAATTAGTTAGACAGGGAGAAACTGACATGGCTAGCACCAACTCGACGAACGCGATCGCCAACTTTGGTACAATGCTCAAAAAAACTTACATCCTGGGTATTTTGACGGTTAGTACGGCGGGAATACTTCCCTTTGCCGCTAAAGCTACGGCTAACCCTTGCTGTCAACCCAGTGGTGGCGATAGCGCTGTTGTTCAGACAAGCACCCAACAAGCTAATGTCAGCGGTAAGGGCAATTCAGTCAATCAAAATTCCAATCAGTCAGCTAACGCTTCAAACCCGACGGTTCAGCCAGTCAGAACAGGTCAGAAGCGGCCAGTTCGCGTTCGTCCGGTTCGTCGTCCCGTTCATCGTCCCGTTTGCAATAGCACTTGCAAATAAGGAGATTTAGACTTGGCGCAGCCAGAGATTGACTTTTTTGGCTCTGGTCGTTCGTGGTTCCTTGTCGATGGCCAATAGGGAGAAGCGGAGCGTACACATCCGTTTCTCCCTCTGAAAAGGCGATCGCTTTTTGCTTTGAATAGAAGCCGAGTGGGGAAATTACAGAGTGTTTCAGAGTTAAATGTGCGATCGATCCATCAGGGAACAGGACAGAAGTCCTCACTACAAATACTCAGTCGATCGAATTATTTTCTCAATTTAGTCTTGACGCGAAGCCACTCACTCTGTTATGGTTTTTACATCAAGACATATACCTCAAACCAATATTTCCACCCAAATCATGTACATCGGCTCTTATTACTTTTATTATTGGCGTAAAGCGGTTCACTGGGAGTGATCCAATCTACGCATTGGAAACGAGCCGGTGAACCGCAGAACAAAATCTGCGGTTTTTGTTTTTTTAAGGACATCTCAAGTACCATGACAGCATTTCTTTCCAGTTGGTTTTACGGCTTTTATTTTTGGCCCAGAAACAGTTCCGGGTAAATAAAGTCGTGCCAACGCACCGCCACCCGGAACTGTAAAACGGTTCCGGGTTTTTTGTTAACCACACTTTTTTCAAGGAGAAACTCAAATGTTACACGCACAAACAGAACCTGACCAGCAAACAGTTATCCAAATTTCCGATAACGTCAAAATCGGCGGCAAAGACTTAGTAATTATCGGTGGGCCTTGTACCGTCGAAAGTATGTCCCAGATGGAACAAGTCGCCAGTCACCTATCCATCGCACCAGTGCAAGCATTACGGGGTGGCGTTTACAAACCGCGCACTTCCCCCTACGCTTTCCAAGGTTTAGGAGTGGAAGGTTTGGAAATTTTAGCAAAAGTTAGTCAGCGCCACAATTTACCAGTAGTTACCGAAGTAATGGCAATTTCTCAGATAGAAACCATAGCTGCTTACGCCGATATGTTGCAAGTAGGCAGTCGCAATATGCAAAACTTCGACTTACTCAAAGCATTAGGACAAGCAGGCAAACCAATATTACTAAAACGCGGTTTAGCAGCAACTATAGAAGAATTCCTCATGGCAGCTGAATATATTTTAAGTCACGGAAATCCCGATGTCGTGTTGTGCGAACGCGGTATCCGCAGTTTCGATAACTATACTCGCAACGTCTTAGATTTAGGTGCAGTCGCCGCCCTCAAACAACTAACTCACCTGCCAGTAATTGTAGACCCATCCCACGCAGTAGGCAAACGCGAATTAGTCGCACCTTTAGCAAAAGCTGCCATTGCTTGCGGCGCAGATGGACTGATTATCGAATGTCACCCAGAACCGGAAAAGTCAGTTTCCGATGCACGTCAAGCACTTTCTTTAGAAGATATGGTGCAATTAGTTCACAATTTAAGACCAGTAGCAGAAGCAGTTGGCAGGCGCATTCCTTCTCTGAAAAATCAACCTCAACTGATAGCAGCGTAGCAAATAGGATGGGTATTGCTCATCCTATTTTTGTAGACTTAACGCAAGTTGCTAGTTATTTACATAAAGGTACGTAGTTGGGCTTTAGCCCTCTTATGCCAGGTTTCATCCGAGGGCTAAAGCCCAACTACGTACAAAGAATAAGACTAATCTTATAACTAGCAACTTGGGTTACTTAAAAACCCGGTTTCTTCAGGAAACCGGGTTTCTGACTTTATTTTCTGGGGTCTTTCGGAGCAATTATGCTGTAGGGACACGGCATAATTAAAATTTTGGTATTACCGACATATTTATGATGCCGTGTCCCTACAACGCCTTTACCTCGACTGACTAGATTTTTGTTCAGGGGGTAGAGCTTTCTGTCCTGGTGGTGTGTCAGGAGAAGCAAATTGTTGCCCAAATGTCACCAAAATTGTTAAAAACAAACCTGCCAGCACACTCAGAACTTGCTGGGAAAAAATTAGCCGTTGCGCTATATCTAACGCATTGACAAAAATTCTCCCAAAGTTTCGTTTCTGCTGAGATTTGACAATCTCTGGGATTTGAGCAGGTTGTTGCAATAGCGATTTTTTAATTTCTGGCAACAAGATGCTGACAATTTCTGCTGAAGTAGCTATCCGCTTGATAGTCACCAAGTAAATTACTGGTTCAAGTGATATCTGTTTCACTTGATAGTAAACTTGATGTCCAGTTGGCAATGGATACAAAAAATGTTCCGGCAATCCTTCTATTGGTTCTGCTTCCAGTGGGTATAACTCACTTTTAAGCAGATTGAGAAAACTTTGATATTCCCATTGCAAGCGAAATGCTAGGGATTTAGATTGCCAAAACTTCCGAACACTTCCGTGTTGTTCAATATTAACGTGCATTCATCCTCTCTACTATCGGTATTCCGGTGCGAGGCGATATTAGAGAAGATGGTTTAATAGCAGTCTGGTGCTACTTTGTCAATAAGACTCTTGTAGCAGTTCCCGTGCAGCTTGAGATAGCAGGCGTTTGTACTCCTGCAATTGAGCGTAGTCTTGCATGGAAATCACAGCCACATCAGGCTGTTCATTTCGATGAACAATGTGAGGTTGCCCTCGACTAACCGCATCAAAGCAGTCGTCTATTGCTTCTCGAAACTGCTCGGCGGTCATTTGGACTACCGAAACATCTCGATTTTTGCCTCGCACCGCTTTTTTTGGGTGCATCATTGTCATCCTTTGATTGGGGTTTCTACAATAAACTTCTCGCAGAAATAAAAAGGAGATGACCGTCCTATCTGCGCTTTTTCAGTTTAGCACAAACTATTTGAGTTGCCTACCATGACACCTTACTTAAAACCTCGCGCACTTCATCAATCACCAGCAAATCCATGCAGTACAAGCTTTTCAAGCTCTAATAACAAACTTTGACAATCCTTGCTATAACTAGCAAAATAGGATTAACAACCCAAAATGACGCTACTCCCATGAACGTATCCCTAACACCCGAACTGGAAAAATTCGTGCAAGAAAAAGTCAAAAGCGGCAGATACCTATCTGCTAGCGAAGTTGTCCGCGAAGCATTGCGACTGCTGCAAGAACAAGACCAAATTCG
>NZ_JACJUP010000411.1:0-5177 GCF_014748295.1 Planktothrix sp. FACHB-1355
CACCTGAGTCACCATAAGTCTCCTCACACCAACTGATAGACTTCCTTATAATACGGCTGACAAAAGTTTAAACCGGAGCAGGTAAAAATTTCAGAAAATGACAAACTCTAGGAAAGAAAATAACGATCGAGTACCCCGACGATTGCTGGTAACGGGTGGTGCTGGGTTTATCGGCTCGAATTTCGTGCATTACTGGTGCGAAAATTATCCCGACGATCGGGTGGTAGTTCTCGACGCGCTTACTTATGCAGGAAATCGTCGCACTTTGGCAGCTTTGGAGGAACGACCAAATTTCCGGTTTGTGGAGGGGAATATATGCGATCGCGCCCTCGCCGATCGATTATTACAAGCAGAAAAGATCGATACTGTTGCCCATTTTGCCGCTGAATCTCATGTCGATCGATCTATTTTAGGCCCTGGTGCGTTTGTCCAAACCAATGTAGTCGGTACTTTCACCCTGCTGGAAGCTTTTCGACAACACTGGAATATTACCGCTAACTCCGCCGTCAACGAGGGGGAACAACAATACCGCTTTCTCCACGTTTCCACAGATGAAGTTTACGGTAGCCTTGGCCCTAACGATCCGGCCTTTACAGAAACGACACCTTATGCTCCCAACAGTCCTTATTCGGCGTCCAAAGCCGGTAGCGACCATTTAGTTCGCGCCTATCACCACACCTACGGTTTGCCGACAATTATCACTAATTGTTCTAACAATTACGGCCCCTATCAGTTTCCCGAAAAGCTGATTCCGCTGATGTGTATTAATGCTTTAATCGGCAAAAATCTGCCGGTTTATGGAGATGGTCAAAATGTGCGCGATTGGCTTTTTGTGATAGACCATTGTCGTGCTTTGGATGTTGTTATTCATCGCGGCAAACCGGGTGAAACTTACAATGTTGGGGGAAATAACGAAGTTAAAAATATCGATTTAGTGAAAACTTTGTGTCAGTTAATGGATGAATTATCTCCCGATTTGCCTGTGCGTCCTTGCAGTAATTTGATTACCTTTGTGAAGGATAGACCGGGACACGATCGCAGATATGCGATTAATTCTACTAAGCTGAAAACTCAGTTGGGTTGGACTCCTTCTGTCACGGTTGAAGAGGGTTTACGAAAAACGGTTGCATGGTATTTAACTCATCGCGATTGGTGGGAACCATTGCTGTCAGAAGAATATCAGGCTTATTATCGGCAGGTTTATGTTTCTTAGCAGAATATCCTCAGTTACAATTAGGGGAAATCTAGATCCAGATCTGGCGCTTTGGTCGATCGCATCCTATACTCATATAGATTGGTGAGTAATTTGCTAGATACAAAAGCACGAAGCAATTATTTGTTTGTTTTTGTTTGCGATTGAACTTAACAGTGTGAGGAGTATGAACGCAGAAGTCACGGTGAAGAGAGAAACTTATGCAGGGTTATTTGCGATCGCACTCGCAACTTTGATGTTTGAAATCCTGCTCACGCGCATTTTCAGCGTGACGATGTGGTATCATTTTGCTTTTATGGCTACATCGGTAGCGATGTTCGGGATGACATTAGGCGCAGTTTTGGTATATTTGTTGCCCAACTATTTTACTAAAGAACGAGCAAAGTTTCATTTAGCTAGTACTTCTTTACTGTTTGCTATCTCGATTGTTATTAGCTTTTTAGCACATATAAATATTCCGTTCGTTCCCAGCTTGTCGATCGAAGGAATAGCTTCACTAACTTTAACATATATAGTAATATCAATACCATTTTTATTCAGTGGAATTTGTATATGTTTGGCTTTGACAAAATTTCCTCACCAAGTTAGCAAACTTTATGCTTACGACCTTGCTGGTGCATCGCTTGGCTGCATCCTCCTCGTATACATTATCGGCATCACCGATGGGCCAACAGCAGTAATTATAGTTGCTTTTCTTGCTAGTATCGGTGCTATTTTATTTGCATCTGATGCGGCATCAAAAAAACTCATACAAATTGCTTTAATATCTACAATTTTACTCGGTTCCTTTGCTGTAATTAACACAATTTTGGTAAATCAGCAATCTCCTTTACTGCGGTTAATGTGGGTGAAAGGAAAGTTTGAATCAGCACCAATCTACGAAAAGTGGAATTCTTTTTCTAGAATTACTGTCAGCGAAGATAGAGACCCGGAACATCCCTTTGGTTGGGGGTTTAGTGCAGTTGTTCCTTTTAAGGATAAAATCGAAGAGCGAGTATTAAAAATAGATGCTAGCGCTGCTACGGTTATCACCAAGTTTGATGGGGATTTCAGTAAATTGGAATATCTAAAATACGATATCACCAATTTAGCTCATTATCTTCGTAAAAATGCCAAAGTTTTGGCGATCGGCAGTGGCGGCGGTAGGGATATACTTTCGGCTTTATTGTTTGGACAAAAGTCGGTTTTGGGAGTTGAAATTAATCACGATATCATCAACGCCATAACTAAAAAGTTTGGTGATTTTACCGGACATTTAGATAAAAATCCTAAAGTTACTTTTGTAGCTGATGAAGCACGTAGCTACATTGCTCGATCGCAAGATAAATTCGATCTAATTCAGGTTTCCTTAATTGACACTTGGGCTGCAACTGCATCGGGTGCATTTGTACTATCAGAAAATTCACTTTACACCATTGAAGGTTGGAAAGTTTTCCTAGAACATCTCACCGATAAGGGTATTTTAACTCTATCCCGTTGGTATGTGGGAAATAATCCGGGTGAGATGTATAGGTTGACTGCTTTGGCGACTGCTTCCCTGAAAAAATTGGGAATTGAAAATACACGCGATCGCATCATCATTGTCAGGCGAATGTTTGGCGGAAACGAAAATGAGGCGACTGGTGTGGGCACAATGCTGGTAAGCAAACAACCATTTTCCAAACAAGATTTGGATACCCTGCAAAAAGTTGCTAAGCAAATGCAATTTGAAATCGCACTCAGTCCGCAATTTGCTATAGATAATAACTTTAAAACAATTGCCGATGACAAAAAACTCGATGAATTTGTAGCTAAATTTCCTCTCAATATTGCGCCACCCACTGATGACAGTCCCTTTTTCTTTAATATGCTGCGCCTGCGAGATGCCTTCAATCCAAAACTCTGGTATCAGGAAGCTTGGAGTTCTAACCTGAAAGCAGTTGTAATTTTGGGCGCTTTACTCATAATTGTGGTAGTGCTGACATTTCTCTGCATTATTGTGCCGCTGCTTCTTACCACAAAAAAGGCGATTTTAAAAGATGCTTTGCCACTTTCCCTATTTTTCGCTGGCATAGGTTTGGGCTTTATGTTGGTAGAAATTTCCCAAATGCAGCGATTGATTGTCTTTTTGGGACATCCGACTTACGGACTATCTGTGGTGCTGTTTTCCTTATTGCTTTCCAGCGGTTTGGGAAGTTATTCCACCCAAAAAGTCAGCACTCAAGGTATGGTAAGTGCAGCAACTTTACGGCTGTTTTTGCTGTTATTTATTCTATACGTATTTGGCAGATTTACTCCTCATGCGATCGCCCTATTTGAGAATGCCACAACAACCGTTCGCATTCTGGTAGCAACAGGCATCCTTTTACCCTTGGGTTTCTTTATGGGAATGGCATTTCCCCTGGGAATGCAGATAGCATCTAAAAAGTCTACCGAATTAACGCCTTGGTTGTGGGGAATTAACGGGGCAACTTCAGTTTGCGCCTCTGTATTGGCAGTGGCGATCGCCATTAATTCGAGCATATCGGCATCGTTTTGGACTGGTTTTACTTGTTATGTAGTTGCTGTTATTGCCTTTGTTTGGGCAAGTCGAGATAAGGGTGTAATTGGAAAAATTTGATTCCGGTTTTTTTACCGATACTCTTGACAAATGTCAAAATATTTGGTCATATCTAGTTGAGATATTTATATCGTGTCCGGTTGCATCGGTAGTGTAAAACTGATACGAAGGATTATTTGTGGGAGTCGGCGGTTAAATTTTTACCGCAGATGTAGGCAGATAAACGCAGATGAACGCAGATAAGAAGTCAGATAAGAACGTATTTTTTTATGCAAACGATGCAACTGGATATGATATTAATCAATACCATAAAAACTGGAACTTATAATTAGCGATGAAAAACTGGAAATGTTGGTTAAAACTTCAAACGATCGGCAGTGTCGCACTCTTGAATGTTTTGCCGTCACTGTCTCCAGTAAATGCTTTTAATGCTTCGCAGGTCAAACAACTGCTGCAAACAAAAGAATGTTCGAGATGTGACCTTAGTGGGGCTAACCTGAGCGGTGCTGACTTGAGTTTTGCCATTCTTACGGATGCTAATTTAACTGAAGCTAATCTGCAAAATGCGAATCTCAGTCAAGCGGATCTCAGTCGCGCTAATTTAAGTAAAGCTAATTTGAGTCGGTCGAATTTGAATCGCGCTTATTTAATGAATGCGAATTTAGATGACACTAATTTGTCAGGTGCTTCTGTGCAGGGAACAAGAGGTTTGCCAATATTTCCCATCGCCAACATTCCCACTCTCAACTTACCACCTCTCAGGTTATCGCAGAGACGATCACCACCTCTCCCATCTTTAAGATTACGTCCTATACCACCTCCACCACCTCCCCCATCTTTAAGATTACCTCCCATACCACCTGCACCAGTTCTCCCACCTCCTCTGCGGCTTCCTACCGCAACACCCGTTCGCATAGCGCCATCTCCTGTATCGCGACAAGCGACAAGCGCTCAAATATCGCCAAATTGGCGGCTCCCAGAACGGGATGTTTCGGCATTACCGTCACACGTAGCGGAAGTTAATAGATACTTCGTCAACCGTTGGAAATCACCTGCTAATTTGACGACTAGCTTGGTGTACACTTTGGTATTGAATAACGATGGATCTATAAGGCAGATTATTCCGCACGGAAAAGTAGACGAAACTTATTTAGACAGAACGGAAATGCCACTTCTAGGAGAACGATTTGTGTCGCCTTTTCCGTCAGGGGAAACTAATAAAATTCGACTCATTTTGATGCCAGGAGGTAGAGTATTTACGTTCCCGGAGCCTTAAACGATCGGTGAGTAGTTTTTCGCGATCGCTTCCGTTAGTATCCTGCGATCAGCTGAGGTAAAGTTTGCCACAGAAAGACGATGACAGCTGCGATCGCTAATATTCCCTGAATCAAACGCCCCACGACCGAACCCACCACAATTCCAATT
>NZ_JACJUP010000412.1:0-5216 GCF_014748295.1 Planktothrix sp. FACHB-1355
CGATAAGCTGTCAGGGGACTGTTGCGGATGTCTAGACAGCTAAAATTTAACAACAGAGGCTAGTTCATCATTGCTAAACAGCGTTGCAATCAATTCCAGCTTAGCACGCGCCAAAATTATCATGGTTTCTTTTTCAAAGTTTTCACATGAGGATAATTGAGAATCTTTTCGTCTGCGGTCAACAATGAGCAGTCGTAACTTCTCGCAGTAGCAACAATTATTTGATCGGCTGGATCGCGATGAAAACTACCGGGTAACTGCGTTGAATCCAAGGCAATACGCCATGTAAGGTCTAGCAGGCAAATACCGGGGTACGCCAAAGCTTGCTCAAACCACTCTTCAATTGAACAAGGTAATCTTAGTCGGTTGTATTCCACCAACTTCGCAACTTCCCAGCAGGAAATGATGCTGATACCAAGACCATCAGCCTCATATTCATTTATCCATCCGAGATGATCTTCTGTTAATCGAGCATCGCTATGAATCCACCAAACCCAAATATGTGTGTCTAGAACTATCATTCCAAAACGCTCCAATCTTCCTCTGCAACAGGTGCGGTTGGATTGTCATAAAGTATAGGCGTACCCCGTAAAGGGTAAAGATTTTCTGTACTTAACTTTGCAATCCGTGCCAAAACGATTACCTCTACTGAATCGCCAGCATAGAAAGGTAAATCGTTGAGTGTGAGTGTTCCGTCCTGAGTTAGGGTAGCCTTGACGCGATGGGCGTTCATTGCTAGTGCCTCCATTAAGTTTTGTCAAGCATTATTATATGCCGATAACAGGTTGTCCATCTACTTGAATTTTATTGTAGTATATCGTAGTATAAATATTATTGCCGCACAAGTGGCAACTATCTTTTCATCGCTCTAGCAAGGAGCAAGTCTATGATTCCCCTCAAAAACATACGCAACATCGGAATTTCTGCTCACATCGATTCTGGTAAGACAACTTTATCGGAGCGCATCCTTTTCTACACTGGCAGAATCCACAAAATTGAGGAGGTGCGTGGCAACGGAGATGGTGCCACGATGGACTTTATGGAGCTAGAGCGTCAGAAGGGTATTACGATTACTTCTGCCGCTACAACTTGCATTTGGAACGATACCCAAATCAACTTGATCGATACTCCGGGTCACGTAGATTTCACCATAGAAGTTGAGCGTGCTTTGCGCGTTCTCGATGGTGCAATTATGGTGCTTTGTGCTGTTGCTGGCGTGCAGTCGCAGTCTATTACGGTAGACCGACAAATGAAACGCTATCGAGTACCGCGCATTGCTTTTATTAACAAAATGGATCGTTTGGGTGCAGATCCATTTCGCGTTGTCCAAGCGCTGAAAGATAAGCTGAATTTGAATGCTTTACTGCTTCAGTATCCCATTGGCAGCGAGGATAAGTTTGCTGGTGTCATCGATTTAATTGAGATGACGGCGAACTATTTTGAAGGAGAAAAAGGAGAAGATAGAGTTGTTCGACCTATTCCCGAAAACCTGCAAGCAGAAGCGACAATAGCTAGGGAAAAAATGCTCGATCGCCTTTCCATGTTTTCCGAACAAATGATGGCGAAACTGCTGATGGAGGAAGAAGTTCCTCAAGAGATGATTTGGGAAACGATTCGACAGGCAACATTAAGTCTTGAGCTAACACCCGTTTTGTTAGGTTCTGCCTTCAAAAACAAAGGCGTGCAGAATTTGCTGGATGCTGTAACTCTCTACTTGCCATCACCGATCGATCGGGAAGTAGTGAAAGCGTTTGATGTCAAAACAGAGGAAAAAATCAATGTTTACGCTGACAGAGATGGGCCTGTTGTGGCGCTAGCTTTCAAAATTGCCGATGACGAACAATCGGGACAATTAACTTACACGCGCATCTATTCCGGAACGCTGCGGAAGGGAGAACGCATCCGCAATACCCGCACGAACAAATCCATTTCTGTAGGACGGTTTGTGCGAATGCACGCCGACAAACGCGAAAATATCGAAGTTGCCGCAACGGGTGATATCGTAGCATTAGTTGGTGTTGATTGCGCTTCTGGCGATACCTTCTGTTCGGAAGGAATAAATGTTTCTTTAGAAGGGATGTTTGTTCCCGATCCGGTGATTACTTTGGCAGTTACGCCGAAGCACAAAGAAGATAGCGATCGCGTCTCGAAAGCACTCAACCGTTTTATGCGCGAAGATCCGACTTTCCGCGTCAGCATCGATGCGGAATCTAAGGAAACTTTGATTTCGGGAATGGGTGAATTGCACCTAGAAATCTACATCGAACGCATCAAGCGGGAATACAAAGCGGAAGTTTATGTTGGCGATCCGGCGGTAGCTTATCGCGAAACGATTTCGCAAACAGGAACTTTCGATTATTTACTGAGAAAGCAGACAGGTGGTTCCGGTCAATTCGCTCATGTAATTGGTAAAATCGAACCTTGCCAAGAAACATTTGCGTTCGAGAGTAAAGTCGTCGGCGGTGCAATTCCGAAAGAATTTATCCCCGCTTGCGAGAAAGGTTTCCGCGATGCAATTAACAGCGGACTTTTAATCGGTTATCCGGTAACTGGGGTAAAGGTAATTCTAGAACACGGTAGTTACCACAGGGAAGATTCTTCGGAATTAGCTTTTCGATCGGCTGCTCATTTTGCCTTTGAGCAAGCATTCCGAAAAGCTCATCCGATTATCCTCGAACCGATTATGCTGGTGGAAGTGGAAACACCAAACGAGTATCTCGGACGAGTGCAGGGAGATATTTCTTCTCGTCGCGGTTTGTTGTTAGGTTCGGAGACAATGCAAGGATATTCTGTTATCCGTGCAGAAGTTCCGCTGAAGGAAATGTTCGGTTATTCGACAGATTTGCGATCGAACACTTCCGGACAAGCTAGCTTCGCAATGGAGTTTGCAGAATATCGGCAAGTTCCAGCTAGTTTGCAACAGCAACTGGTTGCACATGGCGCGAGATGACCTCTCCCCCAACCTTTAAAAGAGCGAGGAGAGGGGAAAAAAGAAACCCGGTTTCTTGAAGAAACCGGGTTTCTGGACTCAACGATGCAATCCTGATGCAGAGGATAGTTATGGTACAAAAAAATACTCTGAAAGAACGTATTGAAAAGATTATAGGAGCGTGTCCTAATGCGGAAAATGATTATCTTGAAGCAACTGATTGGTTATACGATATAGATGCCGATAAAATAGATAAAATTATAGCTGATTTTGAAATCAAGTACGAAAATGTGTTAAAAGAATGTATTCAAATAATTGGCGATCCGACCTACAACGAAAAAACGAATCGATCGCTAATTGATGAATGGTATCCAGAAGCAATTAGAATCTCTTGCTGGGAAATGAGCGATCGGCTTTTTTATCTCTCTCTTGAACAGCACGATACTGAAACGCCTGTTAGTATTTTAATTGCTTGTAAGATACCCTAGTTCGTCAGTTTAGTAATTACTAATTATGGATATGGTTGAGAATAATTTAACGAGTTGGGATTTTATCAGCTATGACAAAATTCCTGAGACTCCAAAACAATGGAATCTCACGGAATCGAATTATCGAGCTTTTAAGAAAACCGATTGGGTGGTAACAGAAAAGATTCACGGCGCTAATTTTGCGATCGTCACCGATGGCGAGAATGTTCGCTTTGCCAAAAGGAAAGAATTTTTGCCGCCAAATGAAGATTTTTTTGGCTTTAAATCCCTGGAAAGTCAATTAGTCGATCGAGTTAAAGAAATTTTCAGGATTATCCAGGTAGAAAATTCGGAATCGGCGATCGTTTTTGTTTATGGTGAACTATTCGGTGGAGAATATCCTCACCCAGAAGTTTCTCCCGTTCCCAACGTGCAAGCAGTTCAAACTGGCATTTATTATTCCCCCAAAATTGAATACTGTGCTTTCGATATTGCTGTTGGAGAATTTGGCAATCCATCTGCACGCAATTACATGGATTATCATAAAGCAATTAAAATTTGCGATCGCGTAGGGATGATGTGCGCTCAACCGTTGTTTGTTGGCAAATACGAGTCAGCCATTACCTATAATATAGAATTCGATTCTACTATACCTGCCTTGTTAGGATTACCCAAGTTACGATCGCAAAACAAGGCAGAAGGTGTGGTGATTAAACCTATCCAATCAATTTATTTGCAAACTCCGAAAGGAATAATTCGACCGATACTGAAGAGAAAGATAGCAGAATTCGCCGAAGATAGCCGATTTCACCAAGCAAGAAAATGGAATCATCAGATAAACGCAACTACCAACCAAACGTTGAGTTTAGAAACTGAATTAGAGCAGGAAATACTGGCACTGATAACGGAAAACAGGTTGAATAATGCCATCTCAAAAATTGGTAGACTTGACGGACGCGAAATAAAAAATAAACAGATGCTTCTGCAATCGTTTATAAATGATGTCCTGGAAAGCTTCAATGAAGATTATGCAGACATTTTCAACACTATTAACGACCGAGAAAAACAAAAAATCATAGAAAAATTAAATCGAGAGGCGCAAAGATTGGTTGATAATTACTTTCGTAAATAAGCAAATGCGGCTTGTCCATCAGGGGAAAAGGAAATCTCTGCTTTCGATACGGTTTATTGTTGAGCTTGTAGAGCGTGCCAGGATACCTAGTTAAGCGTGTAAAAATACTGACAAAGAAATATTTTGTGATTCAACAAATTGGCGATCGCTCACTATTAGCGTCATCAAATAAACGTTATTAAACTTTACTTGAACATCATCGCCGTTGCGTACCGGATTATCTTACTGTAATTTGTAGAACGTTTATATACTCAAATCGACATCTCGTAATTTTACAGAGGTTAAAAATGTCAATTGTAAAGCGGTGTTTGGCAGAGTTTATAGGCACGTTTTGGCTGGTTTTTGGTGGTTGTGGTAGCGCCGTGCTAGCAGCAACCTTTGTAGCAGATGCGGCAAAAATAAGTCCCGAAATATCATTTCCGTTAGGTATTGGATTAGTTGGCGTTTCCCTAGCATTTGGTTTGACAGTGCTGACGATGGCTTGTGCGATCGGTCACATCTCTGGCTGCCACCTAAATCCGGCTGTTTCCTTGGGATTGTGGGCAGGTAAACGCTTTCCCACTAACGATTTATTCCCCTACATTGGAGCGCAAGTGTTTGGAGCGATACTTGGTGCGGCGATTCTGTACGCGATCGCAACTGGCAAACCAGGATTTGACATCGGCGGATTTGCATCTAATGGCTATGG
>NZ_JACJUP010000413.1:0-5215 GCF_014748295.1 Planktothrix sp. FACHB-1355
GTTGCTACTATTTTTGACATCGCTTTTAATCATTGCCAACGCATCAAAAATAGTTTCTATCGCTCGTTTGAGTTGTTCTGTAGATAATCCAGGTAGTATTCCACTCCATATTGACATCACTTGTTCGTCGTCGCTATCATTTATTAAATCATCTTTATCTGAAAACCTATTTAAGGTTTCTAGAACACTAGAACTTTGAATTATTTCCATCCAGCGATCGACATCAACTTTAATATTCGCTGGAGATAATACCTCTTGCTTCAGATTGAAAATAAGCCAATCGGCATTAGATTTGAACGAGTCTGCATTTGCTTCATGCTCTAATGCCAAAATTCCTCGAATTTCTCGCAATAGCTTTGTGTCATAAAACTCATTCCTTGCCATTGCTGCCAGAATATTAACAGGCGTGTTTGAATCTTCTGCAACTTTGACTTGAACTCGTTCGTCAGGATTGACCGATAGTTCTTCCAATAGTTGAATTTTAAGTGCTTCGGGCGTTAAAGAATTTTGGGCAACAGCTAACTTAACATCAGTATTCGGATATTGGCTCAATCGCTCTAAAATTTCTACTGTAACTTGTGGATGTTTGGCGATATCAGCTAAAAATTGAAGTGCATTTTCAATGTTGCTTTCCACAATTTTTATGGGCAGTGAGTCAAAATAAGCTATTTTATCTTTTCTAAATTCCTCTAGATCGACATTGGCTAATTCAACCAAAATCCAAGTAGGTGTATTCGGCTGTCCCGTTAAAAAATCTGGCAAATTATCTTCTTTCCAAATTGGCCCTTTTGTCGCTGCTTCTCTAAAAAATCGCTCTAAAATACTGGTTGGTAAATTCTGCCGCTTCCAAAAAATATGCTGCTGGATTGAAAATAGTTGATGCAGAATTTCTTCTGTTGCATTAGGATGTTCTGCTACTGCTTCTTGTATAGTTTTCTCTGAATATTCTGCCAAAACATCCAGCACATTTGCAGGTGTTTGCGGATTTTTGGCAACGGCTAACTGAATTTTGAATACAGAATCTCTGGCTAATTGCATCAAAGTTTCTGCCGGAGTGGAAGGATTTTGTGCCACTGCCAAACGAATCCACGCCCAGCGACTTTGCCCTAACATTGCCAGTTGTTCTGTATCGGTATTCCAATCAGTTGCAACGGTATGTTGTCCTTCTACCAACTCGATTAACCCAGGCGGACAATTAGAGTTATATTTCACCGCCAAGCGAATCGGTATTTCTAAATCGCCTGCCAATTGTTCTAATACTGCTAATGGCGTTTCTGGGGATTCCGCTACTTGCAATCTCGGTTCTAGAGTTGGTTCTTTTGCCAGTCTTTCTAACAGTTTGAGGCGATATCGTAAAGGTAAGTGAGGATTGCGAAGTCCTTCGATAAATCGTTCTGCTGGCACCCATTCGCTGAAAAAACAATCGGGAACTGGCCCAATTTTGAGCAACTCGACGGCAAGGCGATCGTTCTGTCCCAATTCAACGTTTTGCAACTCCGCGTCCAGCGCTTCCTGCCAGCCTTCTGTCAGTTCTCCCGCCCAATTAACGTGCAGCCGAGCGGCTTGGGCTACTTGCCGATCGCTACTGCGGGTGAGAACTTCGAGGAGGTGACGCGGTGTGGCGGGATCATTGGCGATCGCTAATTGCAATTCCCTTGTTTCTGAAGCTAATCGTTCGTTATCGTCCAAAAAACGCTGTAAATCGGCGGAATTCAGCGGCTCTGGTAGCGGCATAACTTATCCCTCGATAACAGAAGTCAGTACAAAATGTGCGATCGCCTTGGTATCCCCACAAAGCGGATTTGCTTTGTGAGATACCGTAATATAGTATATTTGTACTAAAAAATCAACTGTCGATCGATCTATTTATCAGACGCAGCACTTTTCAAACCTTTGCGTCGCATCCAGCGAAGGTAGATCAAAAGCAACACGAGTGCTAGCAAGTTACCCAAAATTTGGCCGGGTTCGGGTACTGCGTTGGGATCTGGTGCTTGGTTGGACGATCCTTGAGTGGGTGCTGGCGGTGGCGGTGGGGCAGCGGGTAGTGCGGCGGGTTTCGCCAAGCTGGGAGTTGATAGCTTAGCTTGTGCTTGTGGTTTCATACCTTCTGGGGTTTCCGCCGGCACTTGCACTTTTTTGGTATCTTTGGGATCGACTCGCACATCTTCGGAGACGGCGACAAAAGCGGTGTATTGGGAAAGCAACCGATAAGATAGGGCTGTGTCGGTAACGGCTTTGACGCCATTGGGGTTTTCGCCGCCGTACATTTTACTCATCAAATCTTTAATGCGGGCGCGTCCCCAAAGTTGCGCGATCGCTTCATTTCCTCCCCCATCAAATTCGATCGGCAAGGTTTTTTCATAGCGTTTGCCACCAGCAGCAATACCCGTAATTTTGACGTTGCCTTTAGTGCGATCGCCTTTGCGTCCAAACAATACCAGCGGTTCGTTCGCAAACAAATCCGGTGGTTTGAGAGGATAAATTTCTGGTGCTTTACCCGTACCTTGCCAGCTAACTTCGATATTCGTCAGTACGGGATTGTTGATTTCTTGGAAAAACTTTTCCACTACTTTTTGGGGCGCTTCGTTGGGCGCTAAGACTTTGGCCGTACCCCGTCCTTCTTCGGCGATGCGATCGACTAAAAAACGGTTCACGGAAGGGCCGACACCAAAACTATAAAGTCGATTTCCCGGTTTCAGATTTTTCTGCACTTCTGCAATAATGGCATTATCATCCCCGATCAAACCATCAGTAATTAAGACCACACTTCGCAGGCGTCCGTCCGGCGCAGGTGGGAAACTCAGCACCTTTTGGATGCCATTCATTAACTCTGTACCGCCGTTAGCATCGATGCGATTGATGTAATTAAGAGCTTTTTGTCGGTTTTGTGCTGTATTTGGTAAAGGTGTGGCAGATAATTGCTGAGCGGTATTGGCAAAGTCAATAATAGTAAAGGTATCGTTGGGATTTAATCCATTGATAAACCGCCGCATCAATTCCTTCGATTGCACAATGGGTCTGCCGGATTGAGAACCGGAGGTATCCATCAGAAATACGACATCTTTGGGTACAATTTCGTTGCTTTGATATTGCACCGCCGGGATTAAATAGGTGGCAAAGTGACCGCCTCTTTCGTCGGCTGAAGATAGGACTGTGGATTGAGTTCGATCGCCGGCGACTTGATAGCGCAAAATCAAATCTTTGTTGGGAATTGTCTTTTGTTTGGCTAACTGAACTCGCACAATGCGCCCATCTTGTACGGTAGCGATTTGGTGAGAGAGCGATCGCACATTACTTATCGGTACTCCCGCCTCAAGTTCGACGGTGACGCCGATATTTTGTCCGGAACGTCCGGTGGGGACTGTCGGCGGAGTAATTTTCGAGGCGTCTTTAACTAAATTTGTATTTCCGGGAATATAGCGTGGCCCGACAACCATCGGAAAGACGAATTCGTAATCGCCTTTAGTAAATTTCAGGCTCTCGGTGTAGCGAATCGTGACATTGATTTTTTCTCCGGGTTTGATGTTAGCTAAAGATTGGGTAAAAATATTATCTCGTTCTTGTTCTAGCAAACCGGCTGTTTTGCCCTGTGCTTTAGCTTGCTGATAAATTTGTTTCGCTTCTTCGCGTTTTTTAATCAGTCCTCGAATGATGCGATCGCCTACTTTAATTTCCATATCATCCACTGCCGCATCATCGGGAAGTGGAAAAACATAAACCGCTTCGATGGGGTTTTTAAACGGATTGGTAAAAGTTTGGGTTACTTCCACCCGCGACACATTTCCTGAAACTTTTGCCATTACTTCGGTATGTTGCAACGGGAAAACTTGCTGCTGTCCGTTGACCTCGGCAAATAAACCTCCTGTTTTAGGAGTTGTTTTATCATTTTCTGGTTGAGTAACTACCGGATAGTTGGGTGTAGAAACCTGTTGGGCTACAGGAGATAGCAACGCTCTCACTCCCGCAAATCCTAACAGCAGCAAAGCACTCGCCGCGATCCATTTCGGATATTTTCGTTTGGCGGTCAGCGATTTGGCATTCAAATCTTTGATGACTTCTGCTGCTGATTGATAGCGCCGCTTTGTGGCACTTTCCAGCATTTTGTCGAGGATGCTACCTAATTTGTTGCTAATTGGCGTTCTCAAGTAATGCCGCCACACCCAGGTGTCTTCACTTGTATCGCTCAAATCGAAAGGTGGCATTTGCGTGAGCAAATGGATACAAGTGACGCCCAAACTATATAAATCGCTGGCAAAAATAGCTTTACCTTTTACTTGTTCTGGGGCTGTGTAGGCAGCGGAACCAATTACTGTCCCGGTTTTGCCCAACATTGTTTCGGTGGTATATTTAGCTGCACCGAAATCAACTAAAACTAGCTGCCCATCTTTACGACTGCGAATGATGTTTTCGGGTTTGATATCGCGGTGAATGGTGTGATGGCTGTGGACAAATTGCAGCACTGGCAGCAAATTTTGCAGCAATTGGCGAATTTCGCTTTCGTTAAAAGGGCCTTTTTGTTGTAGTTCTTGGGCTAAATTTTCTCCATCGATAAATTCTTGCACTAAATATTGTTGGTTATTTTCCTCGAAATAAGCCAACAGTTCGGGAATTTGAGGATGGCTGTCGAGCGTTTTGAGTTGTGTTGCTTCTTGACGAAATAATTCTGTCGCTTTTTCCCGATTTTCTGTGCCTTGTTGTTGGGGAAAAAACTGCTTAATTACGTAGCGCGGTTGAGATGGTTTTGATTCATCTACGCATAAGAAGGTTCTGCCAAAACCTCCTTGACCGATCGGTTTGATGGCGCGGTAGCGCTCTTGTAGCAACAAGTTCGAGCTACAATTTTTGCACGCCAGTGCATTACTGGGATTTTCCGGGTGCTTGCAAGCGGGGTTGAGACAGTAGCACGGACGCTGGTTGTGGGCGGTGCTTTCTGATGGGGGAAAAGTAGCCATATCACCCATTTCCTATACCTTTGAGGTTATTCTAGCCAGAGGAATTTGCAAAGGGTAGATACAATATCAATTCTTCATCTTCCGCAAGATAGATATAAAGTTAGTTTAAATTTGGGGCCAATATTTCGCTCTCTTTTTTTACGAACTCGATCGAGACCCAGGTTTTCGATCGAGAAGAGGGGATTGGTACTAGACAAGGGCAGAGATTTGGTGTATACTTCTTTATAATGGGAATCCATTTAAAAATTTTGTTTAAAAACAGA
>NZ_JACJUP010000414.1:0-5212 GCF_014748295.1 Planktothrix sp. FACHB-1355
GACCGGAATTTTACTGCTTTTATTTTGGGTGTAATTTTATCAGTTAGTGGTATTTTTGCGATTTTCGATCGAGATGTTGCTGAATCTGCCACCCTTCCAGAAAACACCAGTGCGATCGGCAAACAAAGAGAGTCGAACCGCAACAGATTGCCTAACTCTGTGGTCAATGCCGTTTTGCGATCGGCATCCCAACGCACGGGGTTGCAAATTTCGCAGCTACGCATTGTTAGTTCCAAACAAATTATGACTGACGGCTGTTTGAATTTGCCCCGTCCGGGGGAAGCTTGCCCGGAAATAGGAATATTTGCTTGGGAGGTGACAGTAGCAGGAGGAAGACAGCGTTTGGTATATCATTCTAACGGTAACGGTTCCCAAATTCGGTTGAATGAAAAAGCCAGCAATATCAGCGATGCCAATTTACCTTCACAAGTTGCCAATGCTGTTTTAAAAGCAGCTGCTCAAGAGTGGAGATTGCCCGTTTCCGCACTCCGCATTGTGAAGGCAGAAAGAACGAATTGGGCTTATGGTTGCGAACGTCCGACTTTTCCCCACCCTTGCGATCCGTTGATGGTAAGTGGCTGGCAAGTAACCGTACAAAGCAGACAAAAACGCAGTATTTATAACACTGATGAAGTGGGAGGTTTGGTGCGGAAACTGACAACAGGAAACCCCATCTAAAAGTAGGGTAAAATCCGCTCATTGTATAGCTGCACAGCCATTTTTACAGGCGTTAAAATAGAGGTAAGTCACTAGAGAATTGCTCAATAAAATGAAACTACAATCACCAGTTTTAGTACATTTAGGATATGGCAAATATGTGCGATCGGATCGAGTGACAGCGATCGTGCCGATTGAAGAAGAACGCGGCCCAGGACGACGCACATTTGTTCATGTGGAAGGAGAAAGCGACCCCTTAGTTGCCTCGCGTGCGGAAGACAGTATTGTGCGGGACTTGGTACAAGAACCGCATGAGGTTACCCAATCTCGCCAGCAGCAAGAAATCCTCCAAGATTTATTAGTAGATTTGGCTAACGTCAACCCAACTGTGCGCCGCATTACCCGCGACGAAGGGAGTTTGGATATCGATCGTCTAGAACGCCGCATCCGCCAAGTTCTGGAAGCATAGTATACTTAGGGGCTAGGGGTTAGGGGTTAGGGGTTAGGGAAGAGGGAAGAGGGAAGAGGGAAGAGGGAAGAGGGAAGAGGGAGAGGAAAAAGGGAAAATATTAATTCTTCCACTCCCCCGCTCCCCCGCTCCCCCGCTCTTCCCTAACCCCTAATAGGGTAGACGCCGCAACAGCACGATCGATCGCCCCGTCACAGGTACAGCTTTACCATCTGTGAAAATAGGGCCGTCTTCGATAAAATCAGACTCCTTAGTATCGATGACAACTTGCCACTCTCTGTTTTCTATCCCCTCCGGTAACTGAAATTCGATCGTTTCCCAGTAGGCATTAAAGAACAACAGAAAGCTTTCATCCATGATGCGCTGACCTTGCGGCCCAACTCTGGGAATTTCCTCACCGTTCAAAAAAACACCAATTGACTTAGCAAAACCATCATTCCACTGTTCGTCACTCATCTCGCTACCATCGGGATTGAACCAGACAATATCGCTGATAGTCCTACCGTGGATGGGTCTGCCTTGAAACCACTTGCGTCGCTGGAATACCGGATGCTTGCGGCGGAAAAAGATCAACTGCCGAACGAAATTTAACAAATCGGCTTTTAGTTTTGGAAATTCCCAATTTATCCAAGAAATTTCATTATCTTGACAATAGGCATTGTTGTTACCCTTTTGGGTGCGTTCCATTTCGTCGCCGTAAAGCAGCATCGGTACGCCTTGGGAGAGGAACAGCGTCACCAAGAAATTGCGCTTTTGTCGTTCCCGCAACGCCAATATTTCCGGGTCATCGGTATCCCCTTCTGCGCCACAATTCCAAGAACGATTGTGACTTTCGCCATCGCAGTTACCTTCTCCGTTCGCTTCGTTGTGCTTTTCGTTGTAACTGACCAAATCGTAGAGAGTAAAGCCATCGTGAGCGGTAATAAAATTGATACTGGCATAAGGACTGCGCCCATTCATCTGGTACAAGTCAGAACTGCCAGTCAAGCGGTAAGCGAATTCTCCTAAACTACCATCCTCACCGCGCCAGAAGTCGCGCATGACATCCCGATACCTGCCATTCCACTCCGACCACAGCAGGGGGAAGTTACCGACTTGATAGCCGCCTTCTCCCACGTCCCAAGGTTCGGCAATCAGTTTGACATCGGCGAGTACCGGGTCTTGGTGGATGATGGTGAAGAAAGATGCCAAACTATCCACATAAAATAGTTCGCGTGCCAGTGCGGAGGCAAGGTCAAACCGGAATCCATCGACGTGACATTCCAATACCCAGTAGCGCAGACTATCCATGATTAATTTCAAGATTTGTGGATGTCCGACGTTGAGGGTATTGCCGCATCCGGTAAAATCCATGTAGTAGCGGCGATCGTCTGGCGAGAGTTGATAGTAAGCGGCGTTATCTATACCGCGAAACGATAAGGTAGGGCCTTTGTGATTGCCTTCGCCGGTGTGGTTGTAAACGACATCCAAAATAACTTCAATTCCGGCTTTGTGCAGCGCTTTCACCATTTCCTTAAATTCCCGTACCTGACCCCCCGGAGTTTGATCGGAACTGTAACCGGAGTAGGGGGCAAAGTAATTGATGGAATCGTAACCCCAGTAATTTTTCAGTCCTTTATCAAGCAGATGTCCGGGATAGCTGAGGAAGTGATGCACCGGCATCAGTTCTACTGCTGTAATTCCTAATGATTGAAGGTGGGCGATACTGGCGGGATGGGCGAGTCCGGCATATGTACCCCGCAGTTCTTCTGGCATATTCGGTTGGAGTTGGGTGAAGCCTTTGACGTGGACTTCGTAAATAATAGTTTCGTGGAAGGGAGTTCGCAGGAGTGTATCGCCTTCCCAATCAAAAGATTCGTCGATAACAACCGATTTCGGGATGAGGTGGGCGCTATCCAATTCGCTGAAAGATAGGTCTTCTGCTGGGTCTTCCCAAGAGTAGCCAAACAGTTCTGGCCCACTGACGACATCGCCATCTATGGCTTTTGCATAAGGGTCGATCAAAAGTTTGTTGGGGTTGAAGCGATGACCTTGCGATGGATCGTAGGGGCCATGCACTCGGAAGCCATAACGTTGTCCCGGCGCTACTCCGGGTATGTAGCAGTGCCAAACGCGGTTGTCATATTCATTCAGAGGGATGCGTTTCTCGTTACCATCTTTGTCAAATAAACAAACTTCTACAGCTGTGGCGTTTTCGGTGAATAAGGCGAAATTTGTTCCTTTGCCATCCCAAAAGGAACCTAAAGGATATACATTTCCAGGCCAGACTTCTAGGTGCATATTTGTAAACTCACTCAAAAATGATAGTC
Source organism: Planktothrix sp. FACHB-1355 (assembly GCF_014748295.1). Classification (NCBI taxonomy): domain Bacteria; kingdom Bacillati; phylum Cyanobacteriota; class Cyanophyceae; order Oscillatoriales; family Microcoleaceae; genus Planktothrix; species Planktothrix sp. FACHB-1355. The sequence continues at coordinate 3,436 of NZ_JACJUP010000414.1, forward strand.
AGATAGAATCAGCTAGCGCATGAGAAATTGGCAATTTCATATTTGAGATTTTGAATGGAAGAAAGCACTGGCAATCTAGAATCTCAAGTTTGAAATTGGCGATTTTGTTAAGGACAAAGAAGTGCGATTTCAGACGAAGGGCTAGTATCCTAAATGGGACAATACATTTGCAGGAGGCTTTCTAGCAGTGACACTTGCAGAAGTCCTGTAAGTTTTTGTTCTAACGATTAGTTGAGCTTAATTTAACTGTTAATATATTTTTTAAGCTTCTATCGTAAGAAGTAGTTATGTGAAGCAAAGCTGTAAGTCAGAATTTAGAAGTGGAATGGCGCTAAGTTTAGCTGGGACAGGACACTCCGCCTCGCCGATCGGCTTATCTTAGTGCCATTCATTTATAAGCGATCGAGCGCAATCAGGTTACCTTGTCAAGAGAAAGAGAGAGGATTTTTCGGTGTTTAATCTTCAGGGCTGCTGCGAAATACCAAATCCAGGTTAGCTACCCGCCTTTTCTGCCTAGATGTTGCATTCTCCGACTCCCCCACTCTCCACTCTCTCCTTTAAATAATAGGAGTACTCAACCCGGATTTGGTATAAGTCCTAATCTTGTTTCGATCGCTCGTTCTTAAAGAAGACAACACCCAAGGGTGGTAGAATCAGATTGAGAGAATAGGGTCGTCCGTGACAGGGAATTTCCTGTGCTTCTTGACCGCCGAAGTTACCGACACCGCTACCGCCGTATTCCCCAGCATCGCTGTTGAGCAATTCTTTCCAGTAGCCATCTGTGGGAACGCCAATTCGGTAATTGTAACGAGGTATGGGAGTAAAATTGCACACTACCAAGACGATCGATTTTGGCGATTTTGGATCGGCAGATGCTTCTGATTCTTCTGTTTGCAACGCCCAACTTCCTTTCCGAATTAAGCTGACAACGCTATTTTCCGAGTCGTTGCAATCAATCCATTCAAAACCGTTAGGGTCGCAATCGAGTTCGTGAAGTGCCGGTTCTTCTCGGTAAATTTTGTTCAAGTCAGCCACCCATTTTTGCAAACCGGCGTGGGTGGGATAACCTAACAAATGCCAATCTAAGCTGGTGTCGTGGTTCCATTCGCTCCACTGACCGATTTCGCCACCCATAAATAGTAGCTTTTTGGCGGTGGAGGCGTACATATAAGCGAAGAGCGATCGCAAATTCGCAAATTGCTGCCAATAGTCTCCCGGCATTTTACCAATTAGCGACCCTTTGCCGTGTACGACTTCATCGTGAGAAAGCGGTAAGATGAAGTTTTCGTTGTACGCATACAGCATTCTGAAAGTAAGCAGGCGGTGATGATATCTGCGGTGGATGGGGTCTTGACTCATGTAGCTGAGGGTGTCGTGCATCCATCCCATGTCCCACTTGTAACCGAATCCCAAACCGCCTAAATAGCTGGGACGAGATACCATCGACCAAGAGGTTGATTCTTCCGCTATAGTCATGACATCGGGGAAGCGATCGTAAATTGCTTCGTTGAAGCGACGGATGAAAGCAATTGCTTCCAAATTTTCATGTCCGCCGTATTGATTTGCTACCCATTCGCCGTGTTTGCGAGAATAATCCAGGTAAAGCATGGAAGCTACCGCATCGACTCGCAATCCATCAATGTGGCATTTTTCCAACCAAAAGAATGCACTGCCGATCAGAAAACTTTTGACTTCGTTGCGTCCGTAATTGAAGATAGCACTATTCCAATCCGGGTGATATCCTTGACGCGGATCGGCGTGTTCGTAGAGGTGCGTG
>NZ_JACJUP010000415.1:0-5144 GCF_014748295.1 Planktothrix sp. FACHB-1355
AATCATATCGTGCCCGGTGGCATCAGTTGCCTAAAAAATTGCTCTCTTATCTGTGTTCATCTGTGTAGCCTACGGCAAGGCTTCGCCTACATCTTTATTCATCTGTGGTTAAAACTTAACCTCTGAAGCCAACAGATAATTTCCCGCATCACTCATCTACTACCGATACAACCGGACATGATATCAATTATCCCGCAAACGCCACAACTTAATGCTGCTATCATCGTCATCGCTCAGTGTTTGTTCGCCGGGAGTTGTAGTAACAGACCAAAACCAATTAGAATCACCGGTGAGAGTGCGAAGTAATTTCCCGCTATTCATCTCCCACATCTTGATAGTATTGTCATTACTACCGCTAACGAGAGTTGTGCGATCGCTGCCAATCGCCACAGACAAAACAGCACCCGAATGACCGGTGAGAGTGCGAAGCAACTTGCCGTTGCTGACTTGCCAGATCTTGATAGTATTATCCGAGCTGCCGCTGACTGCGGTTTCGCCATCAGAACTCAGCGCGATCGAATCAACCCAGCAAGAATGACCCTTGAGGTTGCGAAGCATCTTGCCGTTGCTCAACTGCCATATTCTCACAGTGCAATCCGAACTGCCACTAACGATAAACTTTCCATCCGGACCGATCGCAACACTCGCCACCCAGTTAGAATGACCTTTGAGAGTGCGAAGCATTTTGCCCGTGGAAAGTTGCCAAACTTTAATAGTATTATCAAAACTGCCGCTGACGATATGCGTACCATCGGCACTGATAGCCACAGAGAGAACCGACCCACAATGACAAGTAAGCGTGCGAAGCAATTTGCCATCGGCAACGTTCCAAACCTTAATGCTATTATCATTGCTACCGCTCACCAGAGTCTGTCCGTCAGAACTAAAGGCAAGACAAAGAACGGAACCGCGATGATCGCTTAGGGTGCGAAGTAATTGGGCGTCTTCTAAATTCCAAATCTTGATAGTATTGTCATTACCCGCGCTGACGAGAGTTTTCCCATCCGGGCTAATAGCCAGGGCTCGCACGCAGTCTGAATGACCGGTCAAGCTGCCAAGCAATTTTCCGTTGTCGAGATCCCAAATCTTGATTTCTTCCGAGTTGGCGCTGACCAGCAGAGGCAAGCGGGGGCTGATAGCCACAGCGCGGACGTAGTTGGAATTGCTGCTGACGGTATTAACCAGGGGCGGACGGGCGTTGGTGGTGAACATGACTGAGATGATTCTCCTTGTGTTGGCGTTGCAAAATCAGCCGGGTACTGGCAGAGTGCGGTGCGGGTGAAGCCGCTTTTACTATAAGCCAGAAAATCTGCTAGCAGTAACCAAATCTAGGGTGCATTGTGGCAAAATTCGATACCAAGAGTGTGGGAATTTTATCAGAACTTAAGGAAAAAAGTGCAGATGCTACCTTGGGCTGGGACTTTGCCAAAAGTCATGGCACGAACTGCCAGCGGCTACCTTCAGCTCTCTGGTCTAGAATGCCCAAGATTGTCCCCAAACTCTCTAAAGATGTTTGTTTTATTTGATTTTGTGTTTTAGCATAGGTTCTTTTCGATGCACCCGAAGCAAGCTTGTCGCTCACTTCTTGAGTTTCTTGCGACCTGCACCTTGCACTATAAGCCAAACCCGATGGTTTGGCAAACTGCTTCTGGTTTGCGATGATTTTCTCGCCTAGCGCCTTTCTCGGTGTATTTTCCGGGGCAAGTTACCCCAAGACACCCCAGAACTACAAAAGCTTAGCAAAATCCTGCGGTAACGATCGTAACATTTTTATTGCCGATCGTTACCGCTGTGGGAGGGCGAAAATTTAAGATGGCAAATAGCAGATGGAAAGAATCAATCTGCTATTTGCCATCTCAAATTGGAAATTCCCTGAATTGCCCAATCTAAAATCTCAAATCCAAAATCTCAAATCGACTTAGGTACCAGAACAGCGATCGAACCACTCCTGGTAAACTTGCTGATGTTGCGAATCCGACAGCAAAATTTCTATTCGCACGCTCTTGCACCCGTTATTTAGCTGTCTGGCAATGGCATCTAACAGCAGGCTGGCAGTTTTCGGAGAAGTAAATTCGCCACTGACAGTTAACTGACTGTTTGGATTGGCAGCTGCGATCGCTTCGGGAGTGGGAATTTCTCCTTGTCCTAAATCTATTTCTGCCAGTACTTTTGGTGACGGACTGACTTGTTCGACAATTAATTTCTCGTACTGGACTGGCACCTCTACCATCCGAGTTTCGATTTCTTTACGAACAACTACTTCACCTACTTTACGTTTGTTGAGGTTAACAACCAATCGTTCTTCTAGTAACCGAATAACTTCTTCTTCTACCACATCTGCTGTTTCGGAATCTGCTGGGGAGATCTCCTCATTTTGAGATGATTCCAGGTTATCCTCGAACTCATTTGGCGCTGACATCTGCTCTGCATAAGAGCTAGCGTAATAGCTTGGTTTTGGATTGACTTCTGGCGTTTGGGAAGGGGGAGGATTGCTTGCCCGAACGGCTTCGCTCTGCCTTTCTGACAGGTGCCTTGCCAGAGTCTGCGATCGCCTATATTCTGGCAGATCCTGTATTTCGTTTTTCGTAATATCTAATGAAAGGGATTTACTGGGATAATCAACTTGATGAATGTGATTGCTTCTTAATAAAAAAACGTGCGAACCGGACGCGGCATCCGCTTGAGATATAACTAAGTTTAGCTGACGCGATTTATCAAGATACACATCCTTTACTTGCCCGACTAAGATGCCGCTACTGTCCTGCACAGAAAAGTTTCTTAGTTTAGTTCTCAACTTTTCCAGCAAGACTTTAATGCGAAGATTATGTTTGTCCGATTCTAGCTTTTTTGCAGATGTTTGCTTCTCCATTTTAACCACCTTTTGTGAATTGTAATGATGTTCCGGATGAATATTTAACCTTGTAAAGCACAGGCAGAGCTTTGATGTCGCCCCGCCTGCACTATTGTTAAACCTGTTTTGACTGAGCAAGCCGAATAATTGCGTTAACTGCGGTTACATAGTTAGAGAAAAACCTATGTACGCTCGCCTCTATCCACAACCGGATCGCCTTCGGTATGAATATCTAACTCTTCGCGACGAACGGTGTCTTCCGTTTCTACTGTATCGCGATCGATTTCTTTACGAAGGCTGACTTCTTCCCGCACAAACGCTTGCTTTTGAATGTTAGCTGTTTCTTGGTACACTTCCATACGTGCTACTTCTCCCGACTGGAAATCAGCATCGCTAGGATTAACAGGTGTCGCATCTGTGGGGTTGTTTCGCTCGATCACAATTCTTTCTTTTTCGATCGGTACGGAAATTCTTGCCGTTTCGGTTTCAATGCGCTTACCAACCGCAACTTCTCCTACTTTATGACGCTCTTTACTGCCGATTAGCCGTTCTTCATACAACCGAAATGTTTGATTTTCCCCCTCGTTAATGTTGTACAGGTAAGGTTCTCGATCGTAATTGTAGGTATCCCGGTTATAAGTTTCAGATCCCGGAATGGATTCTCCCCTGTCGGTAGCTAGGGGACGATAAACTCCTCTCAACCGCTCTTCGTAATCGTAATCAACCGTTAGGCTTTTTTTATACTCCGGTAAATTTTGTACTTGCTCTTTACTCAAACCATCGACAAAGACGCGATGCAAGTTATAATCAATGCGAGATAGACCGATGGGAAGCAAAATTTTCTTACCGAAACCAAAAGCACCTGTGTCAATTACCAGATACCGGAAACGACCTTCGCGATCGACTAATACATCGCTAACGCTGCCGGCTTTCTCGCCTCCCACAGTATAAAGGTCGAGTGTTTTAATATCGTCGTTTCCTAAAGTTTCGCGGTAATTGGGATAATAATCTTCTAGTTCGATCAAAGCCATTTTATTGTCTCCTAAATTGTCTTCATAAAAAATGTTAAAAATCTATCTGATGCTGCCATCTTTCTCTCGACAGACTGAGCTAGTTTTTGGTGAATAATCTCGAAGAGCAGGCAGAGTCAAAGGTTGGCTCTGCCTGCACGTTTAACTAGCATTCAGCATTGGCGTCGGAAAAGCTGATGGCTAATGGCTGACGGCTATTTTTAACGGCTGAGTTTGTCAAAAATAGCACGCGCTTTTAGAAGCGATCTTCAGCTCTTCTATCGACAACGGGATTACCTTCCGTGTCAATGTCTAACTCTTCGCGACGAATCGTGTCTTGGGCGTCAACTGTGTCCCGATCTACTACTTTCCTGACTACTACTTCCTCACGCACGTAGGCTTCTTTACGAATATCAGGAGTTTCTTCGTAAACTTCTATTCGCGCTACTTCCCCTTCGCGGAAATTTACTTCGCCTGGGGTAACTGGCCTACCGGCATCTACTGGCGTAGTGCGCTCAACAACGACTCGCTCTTTTTCGATCGGTACCGAAACTCGCGCCGTTTCGGTTTCCACACGCTTACCAACCGCTACTTCACCAGCTTTGTAACGATTTTTGTTTGCGATCAGCCGTTCTTCGTACAATCTGAAAGTTTGATGATTGCGATCGTTGAGCTCGTACAAATTGGGTTCGCGATCGTAGGTGTAGGTATCGCGATTGAAATTGCTGTAGTTAGCGCGATCGCCCATCGCCGTCGGTGTAGAAACCGCATAATCTGCGTCAACCGGTGTGGAAGCTTCCACAGGCGGCATAGCTGTATCCCCTACAGCAGGAGTGCGATATACGTTTCTCACTCTTTCTTCGTAATCGTAATCCGGTACAGTGCGATCGCTATACTCAGGTAAATCTTCTGCTTGCTTCCTACTCATGTCGATCGCGTATACGCGATCGGCACTATAGTCGATTCGCGACAAACCAACCGGTAGCAAAACTTTCTTGCCAAAAATCCAAAAGCCCAGATCGACTACGAGATAGCGAAAACGACCATCTTCATCAACTAAAACGTCACCGATCGTCCCGATTTTTTCGTCGTTATCTGTATAGACGCCAAAACCTTTGATGTCATCATCATTAAATGTTTCCCGATAGTTGGGATCGAATTGATCGATTTTCATTAGAGCCATGCTAAAACGCTCCTTTTTTTCACATCTGATACTATCAACGCTAAGAATTTATTTTTTATCTTCCATCTTTCTAGAGACTGAATAACGCTTTTAATAGACG
>NZ_JACJUP010000416.1:0-5162 GCF_014748295.1 Planktothrix sp. FACHB-1355
CAAATGGCTACAGGTTAACCAAAAACTGGCCGAGATGATCGGCTATAGCCGTGAGGAACTGCTAGCCCGATCGTTCCCGGATATTACTGCACCGGAGGATATTGACAGCGGACGCGAATTGATGCAAAAACTCCTCACTGGTGAAATTGCGAACTATGCGATCGAAAAACGCTTCCTTCATCAAGAAGGTTATCTGATTTGGGTAAATCTCACGATTTCAAAGCTGCAAACATCATCCGACAATCAACCTATCTTCCAAGTCGTTGTTGAAGACATTAGCGACAAAAAACAACTTGAAGACATCATTAAAGCTCTCGTAAAAGGTACTGCTTCCGTTAACGGTGCCCTAGACTTTTTCCCTCTCTTTGTTCAATATTTAGCATTTGCCTTAAACATCCGCCATGCAATGGTAACAGAACTCCTAGAAGATGAACAAGGCAGGCGACTTAACGCCTTGGGATTCTGGGCTGGAGATAAATTTATTGAAGATTATAGCTATAACTTAGCTAACACTCCCTGCGAGCGGGTTGTCAATGAAGGAATCGTTTGCTTTCCTGCTCACATCCAGCAACTTTTTCCCCTAGACCTAGATTTAGTGAGTCTGCAAGCCGAAAGTTATCTAGGCTTACCGCTATTGAGTAACTCAGGTTACATCATCGGTCATATCTGTATTCTCGACGATAAACCCTTACTTCAAGAAGAACGTGCCCGGTCGGTATTGAAGATTTTTGCAGCACGCGCAGCGGCAGAACTAGAACGCAAACTGGCAGAGCAAGCCTTAATTAAAAGCCATGAAGAACTAGAGAGAAAAGTCACAGAACGCACAGCAGAATTAGCTATAGCCAAAGAGAAAGCCGAAGTTGCTAACCAAGCAAAAAGTACCTTTCTTGCCAACATGAGTCACGAATTGCGATCGCCCCTCAACGCCATTCTCGGTTTTGCTCAACTCATGACTCGATCGCAAAGCTTACCCCCAGAACAGGTAGAAAATGTCGGCATTATTAGCCGCAGCGGCGAACACCTCCTCACCCTGATCAACAACGTCCTCGATTTATCCAAAATTGAAGCAGGGCGCACCAATATCAACGAAAAAAACTTCGACCTCTATCGAATGTTGGATGACTTGGAAGATATGTTCCAACTGAAGGCTGATGACAAGCAGTTGGACTTGCTTTTCGAGCGCATTGGCGATGTGCCTCAATATGTGCGAACCGATGAAGTAAAATTGCGCCAAGTATTGATTAACCTGCTCAACAACGCTCTCAAATTTACCCAAGAGGGAGGTGTATCTTTAAAAGTCAAAAGCCAAAATTCAAAAGTCAAAACCGAAGGAAAAGAATCTTATCGGACATTAGTATTTGAAGTAGAAGACACGGGTGCAGGCATTGCCCCAGACGAAATAGATAGCATCTTTGAAGCTTTTGTACAAAGCAAAACAGGCAAAGAAGCGCAAGAAGGAACTGGTTTGGGATTGCCAATCAGCCGCAAATTTGTACAACTGATGGGCGGTGAAATGAGCGTCAGTTCTCAGGTAGGTCACGGCACTCTGTTCAAATTTGATATTGAAGTGAAAGTGGTTGAAGAGAACAAAATTGAAAGCAAACAACCGAAACGGCGAGTTATTGCCCTCGAACCCAATCAACCTCGCTATCGGATTTTAATAGTTGATGATAAACAGAGCAATCGTCAATTATTAATCAAGTTGCTTAACCCCTTCGGTTTTGAACTCAAAGAAGCCAGTAACGGCAAAGAAGCAATTGAAATTTGGGATGCTTGGGAGCCTCATTTAATCTGGATGGATATGAGAATGCCAGTAATGGATGGTTATGAAGCTACGAAACATATTAAAGGAAGTACTAAAGGTCAAGCGACAGCTGTGATTGCTTTAACTGCTAGCGTTTTAGAAGAAGAACGTGCAGTTGTGCTATCAGCCGGTTGCGATGGCTTTATGCGAAAACCATTCCGCGAGGCAGAAATATTTGATGCTATGCACAAGTATATCGGCGTGCGTTATGTTTATGAAGACTCATCTGAAAGAGATTCATCTCTAACAAAAAATGAAGAGGCAAATACACTGACTTCTGCGGCGATAGCAGCGCTACCTGCGGAATGGGTAGCTAACCTGCAAGAGGCAATTCCTCAAGGCGATTTGGATTTAATTGCCACAATAATAGAACAAATTCGTACCCAAAACGCTCCTCTTGCCAATGCCATTGAAAGTTGTATTGACAATTTTCAATATGACAAGGTTTTGACATTAATTATTGATGCTAATAGTTTTCGTAGGTTGAGTTGAAGCCAGGAAACCCAACCTACAATTCCTTAACTAGAGACAACTGACAACTAACAACTGACCAATGACCGATGACCGATGACCGATTTTAAAGCCAATATTTTAGCGATCGACGATACACCAGCGAACTTGCGCCTGTTAGTTGGTATCTTGAACGAACAGGGTTACAAAGTTCGAGCCGTACCCAGTGGAAAGTTGGCACTTGCGGGTATTCGCCAATCTATTCCAGATTTGATTTTGCTGGACATTATGATGCCAGAAATGGATGGCTATGAAGTCTGCCAACAGCTAAAATCAGATGAACTAACTCGCGATATTCCGGTAATATTTATCAGCGCCATCAATGACGTTCTCGATAAGGTAAAAGCTTTTGCAGTCGGCGGAGTAGACTACATTACCAAACCCTTTCAGGTAGAAGAAGTTTTGGCGCGTGTAGAAACGCACTTGGCTTTACGTTCCTTGCAAAAGAGTCTCGAACAGAAAAACGCTCAGTTAGCCAAAACTAATGAGGAATTGGCAATAACCTTGCAACAATTGAAAGCTACCCAAGAAGAACTGATTCAATCGGAAAAAATGGCAGCTTTGGGACAATTGATTGCAGGTATTGCCCATGAAGTCAATACTCCCTTGGGAGCAATTCGTTCCTCTGCTGGAAATATTTCCAAATTGTTGAATCAAACCCTAGAAGAGTTACCGCCGCTGTTTCAATCCCTCTCGCCAGAAGAAGTGCAGGATTTTTTGGGACTATTGCAGCGATCGCTTCAACAAGAGATCTCATTATCAACCAAAGAAGAGCGCCAATTCAGAAGAAGCTTGCAACGACGATTGGAAGAATTAGCGATCGACAACGCCGATATAATAGCCGATCGCCTCGTAATCATGGGCGTTTATCAAGAAATTGAAACATTTATCCCTTTATTAAAAAAACCTGACAGTTTGCCAATTGTAGAAATAGCTTATCAACTTTCCGAATTAAAAAGAGGCACAGATACCATCAACACCGCGACAGAACGCGCCTCGAAAGTAGTGTTTGCCCTCAAAACCTATGCCCGTTACGACAATTCGGCGAAAATGGTTCCTGCCAACCTGAGTGAGGGAATTGAAACTATTTTAACTCTCTATCAGAATCAAATCAAACAAGGCATAGAAGTAATTAGAAATTATGCGGAATTACCGCCTGTACTATGTTATCCAGACGAACTCAACCAAGTTTGGACAAATCTCATTCACAATGCCCTACAAGCAATGAATTATCGCGGCACTTTGAGGATCGATATAAATCAGTTTCAACAGCAGGCTATGATTAGCATTACCGATAGCGGCAAGGGTATCCCCGAAGATATAAAATCAAAAATATTCGAGCCATTTTTTACTACCAAACCACCAGGCGAAGGTAGCGGTTTGGGGCTAGATATTGTCAAAAAAATTGTCGAAAAGCATTCTGGTAAAATCGAGGTTGAAAGCGAACCGGGCCGGACTAAATTCACTGTTTTTCTTCTATACAATTAACTCAGGAGTGAGAGAATGTCTAAACCAGTTATTTTATGTGTTGATGATGAGAGAGTGATATTGCAGAGTCTGAGAGCGCAACTAAAAGCGGCTTTTGGGGATGACTACGTATATGAAATGGCTGAAGACCCCGATGAAGCTTTAGAGGTAATTAGAGAACTCGCTGAAGAGGGAATCAACATTACGATGATTGTCTCAGACTGGTTAATGCCTGGAATGAGGGGAGATGAGTTTCTGATTCGCGTCCATCAGGAATTTCCTAATATTGTTAAAGTCATGCTGACCGGTCAAGCTGATGACTCAGCAATTGAACGAGCAAAAACAGAAGCAAACCTGCATAGCTGCTTATTGAAACCTTGGTCTGAAGCTGAATTAGTAGAGATCGTTAAATCGACTTTAGCCGATCTCTAACCAAAGAGGTAATTATCTTAGTTAATTAGGATGACTTAGCGAGAAAACTATCTTCTGGAAGTGGTAATTATCAATTCTCCGACTAGCCTAAAGCTTTGGTTGGGTAACCACTCTTGAGAAAGATTACAAATCTGCCTACAGAAAGTTATAAAGATTGGGGGTACATCTGTCAAGCTAGAAATTGTAGCCAAAATCCTAAGCTCGATAATGTGGAATGATATTTTTCTAAAAGTTGAGGCTGATGGCTCAGAAGCTACCTATTATGAGCTTCAAGAGCAGACACCAGACCTTCACGTATTAATAGTGGATGACGATGAGGAATTGCGAGCAATACTATCTTTTGCTTTAGTGCAAGCAGGTTATAAGGTGACAATGGCCAAAGATGGCCCAACAGCACTAAATTTAGCCAAAGAAAAACAACCGGATATCGTTCTTTTAGACTTGATATTGCCGGGAATGGAGGGTATTGAAATCTGCTGGCGCATCCGACAATTCTCAGATGTACCGATTCTGATCATGACAGTGATTAACCACGATTCGGAAAAAGTTTGGGGGTTAAAAGCCGGTGCAGATGACTATATCATCAAACCATTCAGCATTCGCGAACTGTTGGCGCGAATAGAAGCGATTCGACGCCGTTATGAGGCTATTCCGCGTGCTTTAGGGGAGCGATCGAATATCAAGTAATCGATCGGATATCTAACTTTGGATAGATGTAATTTCAGATAAATTTCCAAAAAACTAGGTGGCCATAATGCCTGTGGGTGCGATGTTTGACGAGAAACCCGGTTTCTTCAAGAAACCGGGTTTTTGAACTAAGTAGTCGGACAAAAGTAATCGACACTGTATTAACTTTTGTTAAGACACACGTTGGAGTGCGATCGCGCAGCGTGCCTCCCGGCATATCGTGCATCGGAACAAATTAGTACAAATGCACAGATCGGAAGAG
>NZ_JACJUP010000417.1:0-5121 GCF_014748295.1 Planktothrix sp. FACHB-1355
ATCGCATCCCCAATTTTGAGACGATTGTTTTGGTGGGGAAAATTGATGAGGCGAAGTTAGTCAAAGAACTGACGAAATGTTTGGATTACAATACCACATTGCGAGAAATTTTGCAAGCGCAAAATGAAACTTTGGAATGGAAATTGCGGCAAGTGTTTCGTTATCTGGAAGTTATTGAGAAATCGAAACCTTTGTTGTTGGTTTTAGATGATTTTGAATTGAATTTATCAGCGCGAGATGGTGGATTTATCCCCTCAGCAGAAGCAGCAGAAATATTAGAAGCGTTGGTAAGTGCGATTTGGGATACTCAAGCACCTCATCGCGTAATTATTACCAGTCGTTATGAGTTTGAATTTTCTTGGTTGCGATGTTTCTACAAGCAACCTTTGGATGGAATGCGGGGTGCAGATTGGCGGAAAAAATGCGATCGCCTCGATGCGTTTGATGACAAATCGCAGGTAAATGGGGAATTGCAAACAAAGGCGAAAACTCTGGCAGATGGCAATCCGCGTTTGTTGGAATGGATGGATAAGCTGTTGCGAGATGCGACGAGTAGAGAGGCGATGAATCGCGCAGGAGTGGATCGACTTTCGATTGAGGATGTTTCGGAAATTTTAAGTCAGTTGGAAGGGAAAAAAGTTGATTTGCGCGAGAAGGTTTTAGCTAAGGCGTTGCTGGATATAATGGATGGGGAGTTGCGGGAAATGTTGCAACTGGGATTGATGTTTGATTTGCCAGTACCGCCAGCAGCATTAGAAACCATTGGCGCGAAGATTGCCAAGGTGAAGCAGCATATCGAACGCGCTATTGCTTTAGGATTGTTGTCAGTTGGAACGGATGATGCTTTAAGAGTGCCGCGCATTTTGCCGTTGCCATTGTTGGAATATGAGGAAGTTTTATATCGGCAAGCGGCAGAGGTGTTGTATCGTTTTTGGTGGGAGGAGGCGCAATCTGCAACTGAGGAACAAAGGGTGGAGATTCATCGCTTGGCGTTGTTGGGTAAGGCAGAAAAGATTGCGGTGGAAATGGCAGATAAGTTGACAAGTCGATGGAATAATCAAAGTCGATTTCGGGAAGCTGTCAAGACTTGCCAAGATACTTTAGATATTGTGGAAGATTATCGCATTTTTCATAACTTAGCTAATTCTGAGAAACAATTGGGTGATGTGGATCGAGCTTTGGTACACTATCAACAAGCTTTAGACAGTTGTCCTCCTGAAGAAGAACAAGAAAAAGCTGCGATTATTCACAATCTGGCAAATATCTATGCCAATCGCGGGGAAGTAGAGGATGCGATCGCATTTTATCAGCAATCTCTGGAATTAAATGAACGGATTGGCAATCTTCAAGGTAAAGCGGCGACGTTGCACCAACTGGCAGGTATCTATGCCAATCGCGGGGAAGTAGAGGATGCGATCGCATTTTATCAGCAATCTCTGGAATTAAAAGAACGGATTGGCAATCTTCGAGGTAAGGCGATAACTTTGGCAATGATGGGACAATTATTAGCAGATGAGTTAGGAGATTTTGACACAGCACTAAACTATTTACAGCAATCTCTGGAAATATTGCAGCGCCTCAAATCTCCCGACGCCGAAACAGTTCGGAGAATCATCGCCAGAGTGCAGGGGATGGTGGGAATTTAATGTTTTAATTTTGTACGTTTTTTTAAAGAAACCTGACATAATGCTTTTCTCGATCTTAACTTTAAACTATGAAACTACAATACTATCCAGAAACAGATTCTCTCTATATAGATTTAAGCGAAAAACCAAGTACTGATTCCGAAGAAATCGCCGATGGCATAGTAGTTGACTTTGACGCAGAACGAAACATCGTAGGTTTAGACATTCAGCACGCCAGTCAACATTTAGCAATGGAAAACTTAGAAACCGTATCTCTACCTGCATTGAATATTAGTATCAAAACTTGACACAGCGTTATAGATAGAATATCCGCTAGCATCAGTTACCTAAAAAAATCGCTTTCTTACAGCGCTTTGCAGGTCAGTGAGGTACACAGATCCCCGACTTCTTAGAGAAGTCGGGGATCTATCCACATAGCCTGTACCTCATTTACCTGCAATATGCTGTATCTGCGTTCATCTGCGTTCATCTGCCTTTATCTGCGGTAAAAAACTAACCCCTAATTCCCACAAATAATCTTTCCCATCACTCTTACAAACTGATGCAATTAGACATTCCGCTCAATAATTTCAGTCCACTTCAGTGGACTTTCGCTATGACGCTGCGATTTGAATCGCAGGCGGGCTATGACTTTAGGTATGTAGTTGGGCTTTAGCCTTAAAAGAGGGCTAAAGCCCAACTACGTACCAAATTCAGACTACTTCACCGCTGTTTCCGCCATACCGGGGAAACAAACCTTCGTACCGCCTAAACCGCAATACCCACCCGGATTTTTAGCCAGATATTGCTGATGGTAACCTTCCGCGTAATAAAACTCAGGCGCATCAATTATCTCTGTAGTAATTTTACCGTAATTTGATGCCTTGAGCGCTTTTTGATAAGCGTCTCGCGATGCTTCGGCTAACTTTCTTTGCTCATCCGAGTAAACATAAATACCGGAACGGTATTGAGTGCCAACATCGTTACCCTGACGCATTCCTTGGGTGGGGTCGTGACTTTCCCAGAAAGCTTTCAAAAGTTCTTCGTAACTGACAACTTTGGGGTCAAAAACAACCAAAACAACTTCATTATGTCCCGTCATCCCCGTACATACTTCTTGATAGGTGGGGTTGGGTGTGATCCCGGCTGCATAACCGACTGCGGTGCTGTAAACTCCGTTAAGCTGCCAGAATTTGCGTTCTGCACCCCAAAAACACCCCAAGCCGAACATTGCCATTTGCATACCGTCGGGAAAAGGAGGTTTGAGCGGATTGCCGTTGACGAAGTGTTTCGCGGGTACTGGCATGGTTTCCCCACGTCCCGGCAATGCTTGTTCTGGTGTGGGTAGGCTCAGTTTTTTACCGAATCCGAATATGCCCATTTGTTTTGACTCTGATTTGCGATCGTACCTTTACATTACTTAATATAGCGTTTTCATTATGCTGCCAATCCCAGGTGCAGGGAGGAGATTACCGCACCCGTACAGTGTCTCGCCGCTTGCCATTTGCGATATCAAGTTTGTTTATATTCGTTGTGTAAGGGGAGGGGGAAGCATCCCGGTATAATATCTCTTAGTTTTGAGAAAGCAATTGTCGCCGAAATGCTTCTCTGCTCCAAACATACTCAACCGATGTCACCGAACGCGATCTGATTTATACAGAATAATTTTGGATTAAATTAAGATTTGCGGATGCTGAGATGTGAGTAGAATAATCTTTAGGTAGGAGCAACTTCTAAAATTTTACATTCAGGATGCTCCTATAGACTGGTGAAAAATTATAAAAATGCGAAGTACATACATTAGTTAAACAAATGCCATACAGCGATCGTACTCGCACAGTACGTTAATCCTGTAAACAAACACAGATAGGATATCTGAAGGAAAAGAATCGGCAAGCATGGTCAACCGCAATGCCCAACAAACACAAATCGAGCAAGCGATCGCTGTTTTACAGCAAGCACTAGAAGCGGACGATCGCAGGAACGATACTGAAGGGAAGGCAGAGAAGTTGTATCAAATGGCAATTCTCAAAGCCAACCAAGGGAAAATCGATGAGGCGATCCGTCTTTACGAACAGTGCCAAAAACTATACGATCGACTCGGCGATACGGAAGGTGTAGCAACTATATTATACCAGATGGCGACGCTAAAAGCCAACAAGGGAGAAATGAAGAAAGCGATCGCTTTGTTCGAGCAATCTCTGAAATTGGCAAAAAGCATTGGCGATGTGGAAACACAAGCGGAAACGCTGCATTCTTTGGCAATGGTGAAGGCGAATCAAGGCCAAGTTAAAGATGCGATCGCTATGTGTCAGGAATCAATCCAGCTTAAAGAAAGTATAAATGATATCCAGGGTCAAGCGACGACGCTGCACCAGCTAGCAATCCTGATCGCAAATCAGGGAGAAGTTGAGAATGCGATCGAGCTATTTGGAGAGTCTCTGGCGCTCAAAGAAAGTATCAACGATATCCAGGGTCAAAGCTCCACATTACATTGTTTGGCAGTTATCTACGCCCATCACGGACAAATAGAAACAGCCAACGATTTATATCGGCAATCTCTACAACTAAAAGCAGGTATTGGCGATATCGAAGGTCAAGCGGACACATTGCACCAGTTAGGTGAATTATATCAACAAATGGGTAGAGTTGAGGATGCGATCGAACTATATCGACAATCCTTACAATTCCGAGAACAAAGCACTAATATTGAGGGCAAAGCTACCACAATGGGAATGCTAGGTCAACTGTTAGCATCCCAGGGCGATTTCTTCACAGCACTCGTTTATTTGCAGTCCACTTTGGAAATATTCGATCGCCTCAAATCTCCTAATGCCAAAACAGTTAGAGAAGTTATTGCTGATGTGCGCCGAATGCAACGGGAAGAGGCTAGGGACTAGGGGCTAGGGGCTAGGGGAAGAGAGGGATTAGGGGTACTTGGGCTATAAAATCAAAAGTTAAAAGTCAAAACTCAAAACTCAAAACTCAAAAATTTTCCTCTCCCTCTTCTTCCCTCTCCCTCTTCCCTAGCCCCTAGCCCCTAGCCCCTTCCCCTAATGCGTTGTAAAACGCGAACAGCCGTATCGGTAAAATCAGTAAACAATCCATCTACACCGAGATGAAAAAACTGCTCGTACTCGGCTTCTGGGTTATTATGGTAATCTGGTGCTAAGAACTGCGCTTCATTGCGAAAAGTGTAAGGATGCACCAACAAACCGACAGCATGAGCATCTATAATTAAAGATGTAGGCGATAACAATCTCCCGTGTTCGTCCACTGGTACGATCGCTCGTTTATCTGGCCCAATACCATCAGCATATGCGGCTATTTTGGCTAATTCAGCTGGTGAAATTAAATCTTGATAAGTACGAGGATCGCCTGCAACTGCGAGATCGTAAGGCTTGCCGGTATTGCTGAGTAACTGAATTAGCGGCAAATCCGTCAATCGATCTAGTTGTTGGAGATTCGTTGTTTCAAATGATTGAATGAAAACCGG
>NZ_JACJUP010000418.1:0-5129 GCF_014748295.1 Planktothrix sp. FACHB-1355
TAAAAATTACTGAAAATTTCAGATCTCAGATTTGAAATTTTAAATTTTTAGTTGATGTTTCGCCACCTCAACTAAGGAGTATCTACATAAGTGTGGAGGGTGGGGAATGTGGCGATTAACTGTGGAGTGCAGCTGCTAACCGTTGGAGAGTTCGCTGATTCTCATCGGTGCTGCCTACAGTAATTCTCAATCCGCCGCTGATGTGACGAACTAAAGTGCCTTGGGCTTTGAGTTGCTGCACCAAAACTTTCAATTTGTCTGGTGTAGAATTATCGTCAGTCTTGGTAAGACGCAAGTAGATAAAGTTAGCGGCACTCGGCCAAACTTTTAAGGCGGGATGCTGGGCTAAGCTATTAATTAATTCCTCTCGATCGCTTAAAATTTGACCGATCGATGCCAGTAAAATTTGTCTGTGTTTCAGGGCGACTAAAGCGGCAGCTTGGGTGAAGCTGGGCAGGTTATATGGCAAGCGAACTTTTTCTAGGGCGGCTATTAATTTGGGATGAGCGACAGCATAACCAACTCGATGTGCTGCCAATCGAAACGCTTTTGAGAAAGTTCGCAGCACTATCCAATTGGGATGTTGTGGCAATTCACCGACAATTGTTGTTTGACTAAATTCAAAATAAGCTTCGTCAATTACTACGAGGATTTGCTCTGGCAAATTTCGCAACCAATCTAACTCTTTTGCGGTTAATGGGTTGGCGGTGGGGGAGTTAGGATGAACGACAAATACTACGCGGATGGGGGGATTTTGTGTTTGTTCGATCGCGTTTTGTGCTGCTGCTAAATCGATTGCAAAATTAGTTTCGTTGCGACTTACCTTTACTACTGGAATACCCAAGGTTTCTGCCAGAATACCATACATAGAGAAGGTAGGATTGGCAACCAGGATAGACCCTTCTCCGCGCAGGCAGGTGGCGATGAGAATGGAGCGAATGAGTTCGTCGGAACCGTTGCCTACGGATATATTTGAACTGGTAAAGTTAGGGGCGATCGCTTGCGATTGCGCGTACAGATTGGCAGATTCGTTGACGTAATCCGCGATCGCTTGCTTTAATGCTGTATGACCGCCATCGGGATAGCGGTTGCTCTCCATGACTTGCTGAAAAGTCCAACTGAGTTTTTCTTTTAACTCTGTTGGCAAATCGAAGGGACATTCGTTGGTATCGAGACGATCGATCGCTATGTCAGATTTGACTGCTTCGCCGGATTCACCACCGGGATGCGGTGTGTAGGCGGTGAGTTGGGCTAGGTCTGAGCGAATGAAGGGGAGCATAGCAATGATAATTTTAGATTTTAGATTTTAGATTTTAGATTGAATTTTTATCTTAAATCCACTTTTTCAAATTGGCAATTGGTAGATTCTATTTTTAGAGGTGGCAAAATGCTTGTATTTGTTGCCAAATTTCGGGGAGGACGTTGGCGAGGGAGTGGTCGCTGTCGAGTTCGATCAGTTTGACCCAAGGACGAGAAGCGGCAAAGTATCGCGATGCTTGAATAGGGATGGTTTCGTCGTAAATGCCGTGCAGTATCAGGGTGGGAATGGGGCGCTGCAATTGTTCCTCGCGATACTGATTGGCGTCTCGGACAAATTGGTAGCTGAGGGGGAGCGATCGCTTTTCTCGGTAATGATACACCGACAAGTATCCTTCTGTCTGCCAGCGCTGTAAAGTTTCTTCACCTAATTTGGGCAACCAATGAGAGAGAAATTGAAAAGCTGGGGCTAAGAGTACCAGTTTTTCACATTGTAGCTGCTGCTGTCCCAACCAAGCAGAGGCCAAACCGCCAAAACTGGAACCGATGAGAGTTACTGGTGTGGGTGGGGGTGGAAATTCGGCGGCGACTTGATGGAGTTGTCGGGACATAGTGAGGTGGGAAAAGTCGCCTTGATTGAGATCGGGTGTTTTCAGGGGTATTTGCAAGGCGGAGAAGCGATCGAGTAAATCAATGGCTTTGGCAGATTGGGGACCCGAAGCAAAGCCATGTAGGTAAATGTAGGAGGATTTGGGCATTGGGAAACAGATTGACGAAGCGAAAAAATCCGGTTTCTTTTAGTTGGGTTAACGAAATCAGGATTTGGGCAGCCACTTTGCTAAAACACTATTATCTAGTATAGCAAATTCATGAATCGCTCTGCATTTACACAAGGTTAAAGCTGCCCCAAAAGCGCACTTAGCAACATGATGAGATTATTTTCTGGCTGGTTGGCGAAGATTTTTTTTACTGCCATCCTGAGATTTGGCATTCGTGAATTGGGATTGTTCGACTGATATATTTTTGATATTTTTTGGCAGGGGTATAGTTCTGACTAAACCATTCCAGTTATTTTGTAAAAATATTTCGACGCTGACTATTTCTTCATTATTTGGGATGGTGGTTATTGAAGTGCGATCGTCTCTTATTCCGAAAGAAAACGCAGAGGGTAAGATATTACCGCGCCATCGCAGTGGATCGCTTGCCCAAACTAACATTACTCCGGCAGCAATAGCAGGAGTAACTAACCACAACCGCTTACATTTAGCCGGGTGGTGTTGACAGAATCGGTTTAAATTTAATGCAGGTTCGGAATCCAACTCTTGCCAAATCCGTTCTTCTAAATCTGGTGCTGCTGGGGGAACATCCGGACGGTTAGCTTTGATGAATTCTATTAATTCTTTATCATCATCTGCGGGAAGTTTTTTCATAGCTGAACTCCTTGTTGCTGGAGAAATTGCCGCATGGCAGCACGGGCATTAAATAGGCGAGATTTGACAGTTCCCACCGGAATACCCAATATTTCAGCAACTTCTTTTTGAGGGACTTCTTCGAGATCGTGCAGGACGATGACGGCGCGATGCTCTAAACTGAGTTGAGCTAATCCGCGCTGTACTAAATCTTGATAATGCAGCTGCATCAGGTCGGGCGCGGGTACTTGGTCTGAGCTTTTTGTGTTTAGTTTGGAATCGAATGTGCGCTGCTGGGCATATTTTCGTCGTTGGTCACAGGCTACGTTCCAACAGATACGATATAGCCAAGTGGAAAATTGAGATGTCTGTCGCAGTTGGGGCAATCCTTTCCACGCCCGTAAAAATACTTCTTGCACCAAGTCGTCGAGGATTGAAGGGCCACAAAGTTGATACAGCGTTGACCTGACTTTTTGATGATAGCGATGATATAGTTGCCGAAAACGCTGCTGGTCGCCCAGTATGCTTTGTTCGGCTAGGTAGGAATCTGACAGCTGGCTGTCTTGCACATTTACCCCTGGGACAAGATACACCTCTCGTTCTCCCTCAATGGCTTTGTTCGTTTTGTTTAGACTGGGGTAGTCGGCGAAAGGTTCATCGTCAGTGCTAACTCAGTAGGGTGCGAAGCGCGACAGCGTAACGCACCAGAAATACATTGCGGAGTTTGAGTATTTTGGATAATGATAAAGTGCGATCGCTCAGTAAAATAGCGTCACCAAGGAAAAAGCTATGGCGTTAAAGGCAATTATCATCGGTGGTGGAATTGGAGGACTAACTTGTGCGCGTGCTTTTCTTGACGCGGGAATGCAGGTAGAACTCTACGAAAAGCGCGACCTTGATTCCATGTTATCTGGGCCAGGAGGCATTTTCATTCAACGGAATGCCATGCGCGTTTACGAATTGCTGTGGCAAGGAAAAATTCAAAAGCAGTTATATCAACAAGGAGCTAAGATTCTCTCAGGTGGGTTTTTCAGCAAACAGGCAAAGCCTCTATATATTAATGCGCCCGAATTTGTGAAACTGGAAGATTTGGGTATTTGCATTTTGCGTCCCGAATTACAACGCATTCTCTACAATGCGTTACCGGAAGGAACTGTTAGAAATAAGGCAGCTTTTACTGATTTTTCCGAAACATCAGATGGGATTCGCGTTTCGTTTGCGGATGGAAGAGAAGCTTGGGGCGATGTTTTGATTGGCGCGGATGGACTTTATTCGCAAGTAAGAGCGCGTTTAAATGGAAATGAAAAAATAGCAGCGCCTGTTTACAGTGGAATGTGTTGCTGGCGGGGTTGGTTTTCCCAAAATAATTTGCCTTTAGATCAGCGTTACAGTTGGGGAGAGTTTTGGGGACGCGGTAATCGTTTTGGCTACTTTGATGTAGGTAGTGGTCGGTTTGCTTTTTATGGATTTAGTAACACTCCAGCAGGTGGTAACGATCGAACGATGGGTGGTGCTAAGAAGGCGATGCAAGCAATTTTTTCATCTTATGCTCA
Source organism: Planktothrix sp. FACHB-1355 (assembly GCF_014748295.1). NCBI lineage: Bacteria > Bacillati > Cyanobacteriota > Cyanophyceae > Oscillatoriales > Microcoleaceae > Planktothrix > Planktothrix sp. FACHB-1355. Next base: position 4,220 of record NZ_JACJUP010000418.1, read on the forward strand.
GCCAATACCAGCTATTATTGAAACATTGTCGGAAGAGGGGATTTATCGGGATGATATTTTCGATCGCGAACCGTTGGGTATGCAATGGGGGCGGGGTCGGGTAACTTTAATTGGAGATGCTGCTCATCCAGTGCAACCAAATTTAGGTCAAGGCGGTTGTATGGCGATCGAAGATGCTTTTGAGTTAGTTAAACTGTTAAGGATTAGAGCAGAAAAAGGAGGAGATATTCCGGCGCTCTTGCGGCAATTTGAGGCAAGTAGAAGTAAGAGAGTCGCTCAGGTTTTTACTGTTTCCAGACAGGTAGGAGGCTTAGGGCAAACAGATTCAGCGTTTGGTTGTTTTCTGCGAGATTCGATCTATTGGCTGACCCCTACTTGGTTGGGCGATCTACAGTTTAAATGGCTGTTTGATTATCAGCCGCAATGGGGTTTAGAGGATGGGGAGAAAAGTTGAGGAAAGTTTATTCTTATGCTTGCTCTCTTAATAACACTTCCATCCACTGGGTATCTTGTTCGGATAGTGGGGGTTGGGGTGGTTTGGTGTAATCAATTGCTAAGTAATAACGCCCTTTTTGGTAAACGCGATCGAGCAAAGGTTGTAAATTTAGGATTGGTTCTGCTTCACCTGGCATCAGCGGAATTGGTACTGGGGGAATAGACTGTCGTAAGCTAAAAGCATATAATTCCCCTGTAGGTCGGCGATCGCCCCGACAAATTAGAATTCGATAATCTCCTAAATTTTTACTAGAAATTGGAAAAGGTTTGCCACCCCTTAGCAGATCGATTTCAACTAGATGAGTAGCACTAGCTAAAACCTGATTTCGTTTGCGTTCGTAAGTATTGCGACCTTCACCTGGACGCTTATTTTTTGGCGACAAAATCTCGATCGCTGTAACAACAGTGCCAGTAG
>NZ_JACJUP010000419.1:0-5192 GCF_014748295.1 Planktothrix sp. FACHB-1355
CGCCCCGAAATGCAGTAGAACCCTTTTTGATTTTAAATTTTCGATTTTAGATACTGCATTAAGAGAATGGGAGTCGGTAGAATGTTTCATCCCCCATTCGCCATTTAAGTCTAGTTCGCATTCATACCAGCAATTAGGATGAAAACCCGTATCGCCAATGCCACTTTTAACTGATTCTGGAGCGAAAGGTACTTGAATGGTGTGTGTCCATTCGGAAATATCGCTCGGTTGAGTATATTTGCCGTCATCGTCAAATGTAAATTTCCACGAGCCGTTGAGACAAATCCAATGCGATCGCTGCAATTGCGGTCGAGGATAAGCTCTTTCGCCTTGATAAAAATCAGAGCTTCTACCGCCCTTGCTTGGCCCGTTATAACAATTTTCCAGCCACTTGCCTAAAGAGTACATACAGTCATCTACCAAAGGTTATATATCTAGACTACCCACAAGTAGCAAACTATTAACTCTTAGTTGTAATTTTTCTTAAGAAAACTTTAAAACTTGACTTGGCTTCGATTTGCCCGAACTGGAGTTTTAACTAATAGTTGAGTCTGCTTACTGTAGCATCCTCTTTAAAATCCTCTACTGGCGACTAAAAATCCGGCAATAACAAAAAATCCCGCTGCAAACCAGTCAGTTATAACACAATCGTGACCTGGAAAGCGACTGGATTCGATCGAAATTTACACCCAATCTATCGAATGTTTATGAATATGGAATTTAAACCTATTAAACCGGAATTACGGATCGAATTGCCATTCTTAGAGCAAAGTATAATAATCTTGACTCCTGCCACAATTAAGCTTTCAATTGCTTAGAAAGAGGGGTTAGGGGCTAGGGAAGAGGGAAAGGGGGAAAAGGGGAAAAGGGAAAAAGGGGGAAAGGGAAAAGGAAATAGGGAACAAATTTATTCTCCCACTCCCCCTAGCCCCGACGCCCTAGCCCCTAGCCCCTAACCCCTAACCCCTTTTCTTGGAAATAGCGATCGATCGCATTCTCCAACGACGGCAACAACACCCCCCGTTCGCTGCCAAGAACGCTGTAGGTCGGACGGGGTGCCAGCAGACTGAGCGCTTGTATCGGTCGAGCTTCAATCTGCGCGACATCGAAACCGGCTTGCTTGGCAGCTAAACGTGCCAAATCTGCCCAAGAAATCTCACTTGGGTTGGCCAGATGCCACAAACCGAACTCACCGTCAATCAATAGGTCGAGACTGGCATTGACAAGATCCGGAACATATGTAGGAGAGACGATCGCATCCGCCGCCGCCACGAAAGGCTGTCCCGATGCCAGCGTGCGTAGCACCACCGTGAGAAAATTGTACTCATCCCACGGCCCAAAGAACGCACTGGTACGCACAACCAGCGAAGAGGGATGCACTTTGAGAACTCGCACTTCTGCTTCTGCTTTACTGCGACCGTACACATTCAGGGGTGCAACCGCATTGCTTTCTACATAAGGTGCGCCACGAGTACCATCAAATACAAGATCCGATGAAAAGGTCAGCAGCCCTACTCCCCTTTTTGCACAAGCATCAGCCAGAATAGCAGGGCCGATCGCATTTTCTCGCAGACAGGCATTCTCTTCCCGTTCCGCATCATCCACGCGAACGTACCCAGCCGCATTGATGACCGCCCAAGGCTGCAATTCGGTCATAGCTCGATCGACAGCTACAGGATCGGCAATGTCCATCTGCTGACGGCACAGCAAGTGATAAGGAATACCGCGAATCTCGCAAATCCTGGCAAATGCTTGCCCCAGCGTTCCCTTAGCTCCCACAATCACAAGAGAGCGGGGGATCTCTTGAGCGGGGGAAAATTTTGACTTTTGACTATTCTCCCCATCTCCACAGCATCTTAAAACAGGTGGATAAAGCAAGCGATGGGGACGATGCCACCATCCCGGCACATCGAGGACAGGGTGGTCGTAGGTTCCCGATCTCGCCAACTCGCGCAGCATCCGGGCTAGGGCGGTGGGGCGCGGTTTGGACACTTCTCCTGAGTCGCCGCAATGCGAACGCAAATCGAATACGCCCGACTCGTAACGACCGACAGACCTAGTTACCAAACTATCCCAGTCATACGACCCCAGCAGCGACCAAGCGGTGATGGCACGCACGTCCACCCCTTCGGAACGCAAACAGACAGCCGCATCCCAAACCTCTTTGACCCAGCGCAACTGCTCCTCGCGAGTACAACCGTGGTGTACCTCAGTGACAGCAATGGGCAACTTGTAGCGTTCCCAAACTTCTTCAATCAGTATGTAGGGCCCCGCTATCCCTTCAGCGCAAACCCTGACCGCTTCTACATCTGCGTATTGGTGTCGTCCATTTCTGCCATGAGTCCAATGGGGATATAATTCTAGGCGTTCGTCGAGGAAGCGATCGCTCGTTAAATAGTGGTTCATGCCGATCGTATCCGGCGGACAGGAATTTTCCAGAAACCACTCCAGTTCGACTTCTGGAATCCCAGTCCAACGCAAATATTCCCACATGGGATGGTCGCGGTTAACTCGACCGCACAGCAAATCGAAACTCAGCCACCGACGCTCATTTTCAAACTCTGCTTGATACGCCATCAACGGCGTACTGAAAACCTTACACAAATCTTCTGTTTGGATCAGTTGTGCGCCAGGATTGACTTGGCGAATCGCCTGCATCGATAAGATAATGGCGCGGCATTGCGTTAACAAGGCACGAACGAAAGTGAGATTATCTCGACCGTGAGGATACCAGTGACCGTACAATCCGCTAAAACGCGCTGTCGTCAGAGGTTCGTTGACTGGTGTGTAGCGCTCCACCCAAGGGTAACGCTCGGCAACTGCGCGTGCAAACTCAGCAAGTCCGGAGGCAAAAGTGCGATCGACCAAGCTGGTATGATAAGGGCCACTACCGTGATGAACCAAGCCCACAATGGGACTAATACCGAGTGCTTGCAAACGACCCAATCGTTCATCTGCCCAAGACCAATCCGCATTTTCCAGCCCCGCAGGAGCAATCAGCTCCCACAATACCGGGTAGCGGAGACTACGCACTCCCAGTTCTGCAAATAAATCGAGGTCATCTAAGCGTGTTTTGTGACCGTTGCGCTCTAGTTGGTTGAAATATTCATTCCCCACCCGATTGACGGTACACTCGACCCCCGCCCACATCTCCAACTTTGAGCTTTGAGCCTTGAACTTTGAGTTTTGAATTAATTCAGAATTATTAACTGAAAATTCCTTATTCAATGCCGCTCTTACCATTCCGCACTCCTCATTAACTCGCTTGAAAAGGTGTTAGGAGTTAGTTGGAAATTGTGATATCATGTCCGGTTGCATCGGTAGCGGAAAAATTTGCGCTTACATCGGTGTTCATCTGTTTTCATCTGTGGTTAAAATTTAACCACCGATCCAGTGCAGACAATCCTCAACATCATTCATGTACTACCAATGCAACGACGAGACATGATATGAGATATATTTCTCTCCCATCACCATCGATCGCTTACGCATAACTTAAGCGATCGGGGGGCTATAAACCAAGTTGACTCGTAGATTTTTAGCAGTTACCTACTATTTATGAGCCAAACCGGGTTTCTTTCCCTAACCCATTTACTGATAAGAATGACAGCTACTTAGCGACCTTTCCATTACCGTTTGTCGTTATAGCTTTAGTCTCTAAACCATTATCGGTAATTTTCTTGGGAGAGCCATCTTGTATGTATCGGTCTCTACGTTCTAGTTCTAATGACTCCAAAACGATTGGGTTTTCCAGTAGCTTCGTGCCGATTTGTTTGAAGATTGTCAGAGCTTGAGCTACACATTGATCCATGTTGTAATACTTATAAGTTGCCAACCGCCCGACAAAATGTACTCCTGGTATCGCATCAGCCAATTCTTTGTATTTCTTGTAAAGTTCGTTGTTTTCAGGACGGGGTACTGGGTAGTAAGGATCTCCCTCAGCTTGGGGAAACTCATAAACAATGCTAGTTTTAAGATGTTCCTGTCCGGTCAGGTATTTGAATTCCGTGCAGCGCGTATATAAATGCTCGTTGGGGTAGTTAACAACTGGTGCTGGTTGATGTACGCCTTTGTTGAGCGTTTCGTGCTTGAAGTCTAGGGAACGGTAGGGTAATTTACCATAGCGATAATCGAAAAAAGCATCGATCGGCCCAGTATAAATCATCTCGCGATAGGGGATGACGTTCGCAATCTCCCGATAATCTGTGTTCAGCATGATTTTGATGTTCGGATCGGACAGCATCTTCTCGAACATCCGAGTGTACCCATGCAATGGCATTGCCTGATAAGTATCGGTAAAATATCGATCGTCGCGGTTAGTGCGCGTGGGTACGCGAGCTGTGACTGACTTATCGAGTTCGGATGGGTCGATACCCCATTGCTTGCGGGTGTAGTTACGGAAAAATTTCTCGTAAAGTTCTCTTCCTACTTTGCTGACAACCACATCCTCGCTGGTGCGGATGTATTGTTTTTTCTCTGCCACCGAGGCAAAGAATTCCTCTAATTGAAATGAAGTAAGATTCAGTCCGTAAAGCTTATTGATAGTGTCGAGGTTGATTGGCATTGGCACAAGTTGACCGTCTACGCTCGCACGTACCCGGTGTTCGTAGGGACGCCATTCGGTAAAATTTGATAAATACTCGAAGACTTCGCGTGAGTTGGTGTGAAAGATGTGAGGGCCATATTTATGTACCAAAAGCCCTGCGTCGTCGTAGTGGTCGTAAGCGTTTCCCCCAATGTGGTTGCGCTTATCAACAATCAGAACCTTTTTTCCTAACTGACTGGCAAGCCTTTCTGCCAGAACACTGCCAGCGAAACCCGCTCCTACAATTAAATAATCGAACATCTTCAAAAACCTCGCTATTTTTGGCCAAATCGCGCAGGAAGTTTATTCCTCACTTAGTCAGTCAGGAATAAACTGCCGCATCACAACAGGAAAAAGTGAATTTTTCGTAATTGGTAATCGGTAATAATATTAAGCCTTGTGAAAAATACCGATTACTTATTGAGCATTTACTCTCTGAGAGTAAATGATTACCTGCGTTGTTCTACTGCTGTATTTTGGGATTGTTTAACAGCAGTATTAATGGAAGAATTTTCTGTCACGTTCGCAGTGCTTATTGTTTCTTCGATCAACTGCATCATGCGTCCCCAAGTAGAATCCCAAGAAGTTTGAGATAAAAATGTATCTA
>NZ_JACJUP010000042.1:0-14315 GCF_014748295.1 Planktothrix sp. FACHB-1355
TTTAGTATTGCTTTTTGCTGGCATTTTTATCTCCTTACAAAATAAAACCTAGATCTCCCCAAAAACTAGACGTTTTAAATTGTCAAAATTAATCGGCTTATTGACATAATCATTTGCTCCATAAGCAATTGCCTTTTGATAAGTATTTTCGTCTCCATAAGCCGTGATCATAATAACTTTTAAACTCTTGTAATTGGTTTTGATTATTTTTAGGAGTTCCAGCCCATTCATTCCTGGCATATTGATATCTGAAAGGAGCAATACAACCGACGCTTCTCCCTGTTTTTGTAGGTAATCTAGCGCCGCTTCTGCCGACAAAGCAAAATTAAATTCTATTTTTCCATCTTTGATTTCTCTTCTAAATTTTTGCTTGAACAAAAATTGGATATCTTCCTCATCATCTACAACCATAACTTTCATTGCTGAACCTCCATACTTTTGATTGACTTTTTGGGTAATTTTATAATGAACTCGGCATAACTTTCCGGTTCTGTTTCTACCTTCATCTCTCCCCTATGCTGTTGAACGACAATATCGTGGCTGATAGATAAACCCAGACCAGTTCCTTCTCCTGCTGGTTTCGTCGTGAAGAATGGGTTGAAAATTTTATCTAAAACTTCTAGTTTTATGCCTTTGCCGTTATCGCGAATGCGAATTTCGACGCGCTCTCCCATATTTTTAGTTTTCACAAGCAGATGCGGTGAAAACTCATCGCCTATTTCTTGTTTCTTTTTATGGGTTGAGTAGCAAGCGTTGTTAATAATATTAAGGAAAACCCGGCTAATGTCTTGGGGTACAACTTCAACCTCGCCAATTTCAGGATCGCAGTCACTTTCTATGGTAATGTTAAAAGAAGCATCCTTAGCACGCATCCCGTGATAAGCCAAATTCACATACTCTGCCAATAAACTATTTATATCCGTTGCTTGCCAGTGACCGCGTTCGCCGCGAGAATGCAGAAGCATATTGCTGACAATGCTTTCTGCTCTTTGACCGTGATGATTGATTTTATGGAGATTTTGTTTGAGGTCGCTGAAAATTTCGGTTATATAATCGCTTGTTTCCGCTCCCAATTGCTCTGTATGATTTTCAATTTCTGCAACTAATTCTTCAATTAATTCAGAGGAAACTTCAGCGAAATTATTGACGAAGTTCAAAGGATTTCTGATTTCGTGGGCAATTCCCGCCGTTAAACTTCCCAGAGAAGCGAGCTTTTCTTGTACGATAATCTGACTTTGCATAGCTCTGAGATTTTCTTCCACCCGCTGACGCTCGACAATTTCCCTTTGCAATTGCTCAACAGTCTGAGAAAGCTCTGTTGTCCGTTCCAAAACTTTGATTTCTAACTGTTCGTTAGCTTTTTCCAGTACTTCCTGTGCTTGCTTGCGCTCGGTGATGTCGCGCACGATCGCAACATATTGTTGCAAATCTCGATTCGTTTGGGAAGCATCGCGGGAGAATCGGTTTGAAATGGCAACTTCCAGGATGCGTGAGGTGCCATCGAAGTGGCTGGGGGTTTGTTCGCTGCGCGTAGGCCAATCATTTGGGTCAGCCGCCAATTGCGGCAGTAACGTCTGCAAGTGAGTTCCAAGCAATTGAGTATAGGTCAATCCAAATAACTGTTCGGCAGCTGGATTAACTTGACGAATTATACCGTTTTCATCCAGGACAACAATAGCATCCAAGGCAATGTTAAAAAGTTGTTCTGCTGCTTCTCGCGACTCATCCATCGAGATAACTTGGGGTAAACTTGTCCAACAGGCGATCGCTACACCCGTAAAAGCTACACATAGCAGCAAAACTAACAAAAGATTCGAGCCGCTAGGAGAATTTACACTTAATCTGATGCCGGAGAACCAACCAATTGCGACGGCGCTACAGATTAGTAAAATTAAAATCAGTACCTGAAACCCTACAAAGTCTGCGATCTGGCTTTTCGCTTGCTTGCGGTAAAGACGAATCCACCAACTCCGATGAAAAGGCGCAAGAGAAATACGACGGATAACCAAGTCAATTGCCAAAATTCCAGCAGGAACTAGCAGTCCCAGAAAAAAGTCTTGCTGACCGGAAGCAAATCCTCCCACAGTTAGCATCATCGCATCCACAAGGAAAATACCCAGCGACAACCAAGGCCACCTCGCTTCTGGCTTGCCTCGGTTAAGCCAGATTCCCAAATGGAAAAGCATCGTACACGATACCACTCCCACGTTGGCGAAGACCACCAGTCGGTCTAGATTTACCCAAAATAGGCACAGTAAACCCAGAACCAAAACTGGAATCAGACCTGGGCCGAATACTCCACGACGAGAGACAACCCCAAATACGGGGGAGATATGCCCATCTATAGCCAATTGGTAGGTAATGCGAGGGCAGTTAGAAACAACTGTAGCGTAACTCAGCAGACAACTAGCCGCTACGATGAAAATGGCTAGAGAACTAGCACTACTACCCCAAAGAGGTTGTGCAGCAGCTGATAGATTTAAAAAGGCGTCACCACCTAAATCGGGAGCATCGGCTAGGCGCATCATCACCCAGCAACCTCCCAAAAACATTGTTGGAATCAAGTAAGCCGAAATTTTGAGAAACTTGGTCGTCTCGCTGGGGTTACGGCTATCTGCCACAAAGGAAGAAGAAGTTTCGCACGAGTAAAAGCTAAAGGCAGCAAAATAAAACCACTTCATCCAATCTACAAAGCTTAACGGAGGCCAACTATCGGGAAAAAGGCCGGGACTATTTGGCGCAAAGGCTAACCATAGAAAACCTTGAATATTAAAAATTAGTAATAGTAAAAATGCCGGTATAGCAAAAAATAAATGAGCGATGCTCAAGGCGCGTGTACCGCTGAAGGTTAAGATTAACGGCAGAATGGTGAAGGCAATTTCCAATAATTTGTTCGGAAAAGTTAACCCAGCTTGTTTTAAATTTACCTCAATCAGTTGAGCCATTACGATCGCGTAAATTGGTGTGGAAGCAACCCAAGCTAACCAATATCCACTGGCAGCATAGCGACCCAAAAACGGATATTTCCTCAGCAGTCGAGTCGTGTAGTTAGGCGTTCCCCCCGCCATGTCTGGAAAATGTTCGCCCAGCCGCCTCACCTGAAGGTTGAGCATCGCACCCATGAATACACCGGGAAGCCAGACTAATATGGCATTCGGCCCTATGGCGGCATCAATGATGGGAATCAAGCCCACCCAATTGATAATCGCCGTGAGGCCAAAGCCCCAAGTTTCCAGGGGACTGAGGGTGCGCTGGAGGCGCATGGGCGATCCCAGGTTGTGCTTTCCACCTAGAAAAGGCCGATCTTCTTCTGATTGGAAGCCTTTCCAAGACTCCGGTTGGGTTTCTCTTGACATTGATTTTACCTAACATCTTTTTGAAAACGTATTGGAAACGTAGTTGTCACCCTATTTGCCAGCACATTCCAGGCTCAGCCATCCCAAGTAATTAAGAGCTTTGGATCGCAGCTTCAAAATCTATATTCTTGTTTATATTTCCCCATGATGTTTCCTGGCTAACAGTTTAATTGTTAATTTTTAATTTTTAACTAATGGGGAGACCCGGTGCGGTCAAAAGCCGTTGGTAGATTTTTTCTTGTTTCTTGTTCTACCAACTACTTATTACCGCACCCCCGTACTGGGGGAGAGTAAACTATTACCTGATTGCGCCCCCGCTTCTTCGCCTGATACAATGCTTCATCCGCCAGTGCAACGAGCATCGCGATCGAAGAAGTCGAGGCAGGCATGGTACTGGCAACCCCCAAGCTGAGGGTAACGTATTCCCCGATACCGGAAGTAGCATGAACAATTTTGAGCGCCTCAACTTCAGCGCGAATCTTTTCTGCGACCGATACTGCCCCTTCCACTCCAGTATTGGTCAAAATCACAGCAAATTCCTCGCCACCATAGCGAGCGACCAAATCAGTTGGGCGTTCGACGGCGCGGCTAATCGCTTTTGCCACCTGTTGGATGCAATGGTCACCTGCTTGATGCCCGTAAGTGTCGTTGTAAAGCTTGAAACAATCAATGTCGCACAAAACTAGCGATAAGAGCTTGTGTTCCCCTGCCATTTGCAACCAGATTTGGTCGAGATACTCATCAAAGCGACGACGATTCGCCACCCCAGTTAAACTATCCAACTTGGCTAAATGTTCCAACTCTTGATTGGCTTCTTGGAGTCGATCGTAGAGTTCGGCTTGCTGAATGGCGATCGCTAGTTGGGTTGCTAATGAAGCAAGCAAGTCAACCTCAAACGGTTGCCAAGCTCTTGACTCCGTACAGTGATGGGCAATCAGCAATCCCCACAGGGCGTCTCCTTGCATAAGCGACACCACAAGCTTTGCCTTCACCTGTAACTCATGCAAAAACTCAACAAGGCATGGAGTGATGGTTTCAGTTTCGACATTGGCAATGGCACGAGTGCGTCCTTGTTTGTACAGATCGCGGTACTCGACGGGAAAAACTTCGGCGGGGAAAGTACGCCCCAAAATTGGTTGCCAACAGGGCGCAACTGCCTCCGTAACAGCACTGCCTGTGCCATCCGTCCAGAGGCGGTAAATTAACACCCGATCGCACCCCAAAAATTGGCGCACTTCCGTCACAGTCGTATTGAGAATATCCGATAGTTGTAACGATCGGCGAATGCGTTGAGCGATTTGAGCGACAAGTTGCTCGCGTTTGGTTTGCTGTCCAAAAGCGTCCTCGGCTCGCTTACGCTCAGTAATCTCTCGTTGAATCGCGATCCAATGCGTATACCACCCAGTTTTATCGGCAACCGGTGCAATATTGAGTTCTACCCAAAACTCAGACCCATCCTTACAGTAGTTAATAAATTCCGCTCTCACTGGCTGCCATGCCTTCAGTGCTGCCCGAATCTTGGCACAGTTTGCCCGGTCAGTTTTGGGGCCTTGAAGAATACGCGGAGTTTTGCCCAATACCTCTTCTGCACTGTAGCCAGTCATCCGAGAAAAAGCTTGGTTGACATATAAAATTCGAGGCCCGGGTTCGTTAATCGGCTCAGCTTCAGTAATCACAACAGCATCATTAGCGTTCACGACGACCGATTCGAGCAAATGTAACTGGTGTTCTGCTTGTTTGCGGCCAGTTATGTCACTTAAAGAACCGACAATGCGCTCAATCTTGCCATCGCTTCCTCGCTTCGGCAGCCCTCGCACCAGCACCCAACGGTAGGTGCCATCTCGGTGCTGGATCTGATGCTCGCTGATAAACTGAGTGCTGAAATCGTGCCGTGTTTGGCTGGCAAGATACTCAGTCATTTGAGCTTTGATTTGTGCTTGCGCTTGAGGATGCAGCCGATTCCACCACTCTTCAATGCTAGAGCCAATTTCAGATTCTCCATACCCCAGCAGGGCTTTCCAGCGGGGAGAAAAGTAAACTCGATCGGTTTTGAGATCCCAATCCCAAAGGCCATCGTTGCTTGCTTGCATGGCAAGAGCATACCGATCTTCGCTCAGCCGCAGCGCTTCGACCAGTTCGGCTTGAGAGACAGCTATACTGAGACGATTGGCTAACTGTTGCAGGAGTTCGATCTCAAATGTTGACCACTGGCGTGGTTTTTGACACTGGTGAGCTATCAGTAACCCCCAAAGTTTTGACTGGAACAGTATTGGCACAACCAGCTTTGCTTTGACGTTAAACTGTTGGAGAAATTCGATTAGGCATCTCGATATCGAAGCTTGTTTGATGTCTCCGATCGCTTTAATGTGTCCCTGGCAGTAGTGCTGATGAATTTCCACTGGAAAAACTTCAGATGGAAATGTTTGTCCTAAAATCGGCAGATATTTAGGATCGACAGACTCTGCCACAGCACTGCCAGTGCCATCTAGCCACAATCGATAGACTAACAAACGATCGCACCTTAAAAATTTACGTACCTCCGTCACCGCAGTCTGGAGAATATCTTCCAAGTTCAACGATTGACAAATTTTAAGTGTGATAGCTTCCAGCAATTGTAGAGATTGATTTTGGCGTTTTAAATTCTGCTCAACTTGTAGATATTTAAATTTATTAAAGAGCCATTTAAACATAAGCGATCGCTTATCCTTTTTTATAAATAAAGATTTTTAGGAGCAAGAATTCTTTCCTTCTACTCCTAACCTTTAACTTTGGTATAGCGTGGGTCTGACTTACCCAACTGCCGGGGAGCTTGTTGTAATTTGAGGTGGAGCGATCAGCGGAAAAGTCGTCGGTTGGCTAATCAGATAACCCTGAACAAAGGTTGCACCTCGCTGTCTGACCCAATCCAGTTCTTCAGGCGATTCGATGCCTTCAGCGATCGTTTGAATATTCAAGTGACTGGCCAGTTCTAGTATTTTCTCAGTAACGAAAGCTTTATAAGAGTCTGCTTGCACATTGCGAATCAGGCTCATATCAAGTTTAATAAAATCGGGACGCAGTTGGTGCAGCAAGTTGAGATTGGAACCCCCTGCGCCAAAATCATCCAACGCCATACAAAAACCCGCTTCTCGGTAGATGTTGAGAATCCCTTTGAGATGTTCGGTATCTTGAGGCTGATGAGACTCAACAACCTCGAAAACGATCTGTTCGTGAGAAATGCCCGCTTCATCAATAGCTTGCATTGTCGAGCGTAAGCAGGAAGTAGGATCGTAAATCGATGTGGGAGAAAAGTTGATAAAAATGTGTTCTTTGATTTGGTGTCGCTTGGTCTCGCGAATTGCCGTGCGCCTAGCGATCAGATCGAGCTGAACTAAGATACCTGCTTCTGTTGCTGATGAGAACATTGGGCCGGGAGGAATAAAGCTCCCATTGGGAGCGATTCCACGGAGTAAGGCTTCGTGACCGAAAATATCCGAGGTGTCTTGAGCAGAGACGATCGGCTGAAATTGACAGGTAACTCGATCGGCTGCTAGCAAGTCGAGCAACCAACCCGACTGGTTAAGACGAGTGAGACGAGCCAAGGAAGTTGTGCGAGCGCAATCGCGAAGTTCCGGGGCTTTGGTGTCCGCCATGAACAATGCCCGCGTGTTTTTCAACTCATTTTGCGTCAGAATACCAGCTAAGGTATTAACGCAAGTTTCTGTTTGGATTTCTTCCAACTCAATGGCAAGACACTGCCCGTCCTCCTTGAGTTCGTAGTCCAGCTCGGCTTTACGCAGGTAGTAGAGGACTTTCGTCATACTATGACCCGAGGGAAACCACAGATATAATCTGCCCGTTCCCTCTATTTTGGTGGGTAAGGTTTCGCAGCGGGCACAAACGCTATGAGGCTGAGTAGGTTTCATACGCTAGTTCGATCGGGGCTAACTAACGATCTTAATTATTCCCTGGTGGATGCAAGTATTCTCTGGATTGAGCAAAGCTTTGTCGCTGGTCTTAGATTAGACTTTTTTGGTCTGATTTCAACCTATTACGCTTACCGACATCCTCAGCGAATTTGCTGAGATCGCCGATAAAGTGGTACATATGTACTTAATTGGAGTTAGGATGGGTGAAAATCCTCAGTTGGTATCTAATTTTAGCTAAAAATAGAATTTAGAGCCTTGGAGTCACAGGTCTATTCCGAAATCTCAAGTAGCAAAATCCTTGCATACTTACATCAAAAGCATCCAGGCATCGAAAAATACGATCGATTACACCTGGCTCAGGAAACCTGGCAGCAATGGCTCAAAGCGTTGAAACAACAAGCCAGCACTTCTTGTGCTGTAGCTGAAACAGGCTCCTGAGAACAGCAGATGGGATGTATTTATGTTTTTAATCTTTTGGCAGGAGTGCCATAATCTGATCCACAAATTGTTGATGATCGACAACTGGTTTGGAGATGTAGCCGTCAGCACCACTTTGCTTGAGAAAGTTTTCGCGATCGCCCTCCATCGCGTGAGCCGTAACCAGGATAATGGGAAGATTGGCAGTTTGGGGGTCAGACTTGAGCATCTGGGCGATCTTGATGCCATCAACTGCCTTACCCTGGTAAACGCTGTGTTGCAAGGAAACATCCATCAAAATGATGTCAGCCTTCCCAGACTGGGCAATCTGCATCACCTCTTCGACATCCTCAGTACCCTTAACCTGCAAGCCACCTCGCTTGGTGAGAATCTTAGAGAAAACGCGCAAATTAATCGGGTCGTCTTCCACAATCAGAACGGTTTTCATGGTTTTTTCCTGCTCGCTTGATTCAAAATAAGGCAGTCTAGGCTCCTGCCGTTTGATACTACTGTGAAAAGAGGAAAGGGAAAAGGATACGGCGTCGGGACTAGGGGCAAGGGGCAAGGGACTAACGAAAAATTAATTCTCCCACTCTCCCCCTCCCCCACTCTCCCACTCCAGGTCTCCCCCACTCCCTCCTCCCTCTCACTCTTTCCCTCTCCCTCTTCGCTCTCCCTCTTTATACTCATAAGGAACCCGGACTCATGGCAAAACAACTTAACCTTCTCTCAACAGGACAGGTGATTACGACTGCCCTGCACGCCGAGATGCAACGGTCTTATCTTGAATATGCCATGAGTGTCATAGTCGGGCGGGCGTTACCCGATGTCCGCGATGGCTTAAAGCCCGTTCATCGTCGCATATTATATGCAATGCACGAATTGGGGTTGGTGCCAGACCGCCCGTACCGCAAATGTGCCCGCGTGGTAGGGGACGTGCTGGGTAAATATCACCCCCACGGCGACCAGGCGGTTTATGACGCTCTGGTGCGGATGGTACAGGATTTCTCTTGTCGCTATCCTTTACTCGCCGGACACGGCAATTTCGGTTCGGTGGATAACGACCCACCAGCAGCAATGCGTTATACGGAAACGCGCCTCGCTCCCATAAGCCATGAAGCGCTATTGAGTGAAATTGGCGAGGCGACTGTTGATTTTATCCCCAATTTTGATAACTCCCAACAAGAGCCGGTGGTGTTGCCAGCCCAGCTGCCGATTTTATTGCTCAACGGTTGTGCTGGAATTGCGGTGGGAATGGCTACCAATGTACCCCCGCATAATTTGGGGGAAGTGGTGGATGGTTTAATTGCTTTAATCGATCGTCCCGATTTGTCAGAAGATAAGTTGCTGGAATTGATTCCGGGCCCTGATTTTCCCACAGGAGGGGAAATTGTGGGAACGGAAGGTATTCGGGAAGCCTACACTACGAGTAAGGGCAGTATCCCCGTGCGGGGAGTTGCCAAAATTGAGGAGATCGCCCGTCGCTCATCTTCTTCTAAATCGAAAGCTCAAAATCGGACGGCGATCGTAGTGACAGAGTTACCTTTCCAGGTGAATAAGGCATCCTGGATCGAAAAGGTAGCAGAATTGGTCAACCAAGGGAAAATTGAAGGGATTGGCGATCTCCGAGATGAGAGCGATCGCGAAGGTATGCGCGTAGTTGTGGAAATCAAACGTGACGCCAACGCTCAAGAGGTTTTAGAACAACTCTACAAACAAACTGCTCTGTGTAGCAATTTCGGCGCTATCTTGTTAGCGCTGGTAGAAGGACAACCCCGCCAGCTGACGTTGCGGCAGATGCTGCTGGAGTTCTTGAGCTTCCGCGAACAAACTCTGACCAGACAATACAATCACGAGCTCCAACAATGCTTAAGACGCCTTCATCTGGTGGAAGGTTTGTTAACTGCGCTCTCAAATTTGGATGCGGTAATACAAATTCTCAGAAATGCGCCAGATGGCACTACAGCGAAGCTGAGTTTGCAAAGCCAATTTAATTTTAGCGATCGCCAATCGGATGCGATTCTCTCAATGCCCCTGCGACGCCTGACCGGTTTGGAAAGGCAGCAGTTACAGACAGAGTTTGACGAACTCAGAGATAGAATAGCTCAGCTAGAGCGGTTGTTGAGCGATCGGCACGAATTCCTCAAAGCTCTCAAAAAAGACCTGCGAACGCTCAAACGCAAGTACGGCGACCCCCGTCGCACTCGCATTCTAGCAACGCCAGCAGCCGCCCCAGAACAGCCCAGAAGCACAGCAGCTCTTGAGCAGAGGGGCACGACGGCGGGGGGGCAAAAGAAAGAAAAATCCAAGACTCAGGAAATACAACAACCCACTCTTTTCACGCCGCCACCGCCAGAAGAGGTGACTCTGGAATTCACCCATAAAGGTTATGTGCGACGGTTGTCAAAAAATGGCAATAAATCTTCGTCTTTGAAATCGCAGGATGATTTTGTTGTCAATACTCAAGCAGCTACCACTCAAACAGATTTGGTGGTAGTAACTGCCAGCGGCAAGGCTTATCCAGTCAATGTGGGCGATATTCCGCCCACATCTGGGGGAAATAAGGGGACTCCTCTTTGCACTTTGTTACCGGGTGCGAAGGAAACGCCGGAAATGCTGGTAGGGCAGTTTGTCTTACCGGATAATTTGGAAACGGGTAGTTTGGTGCTGTGTACGCAGCAAGGGCGTATCAAACGAGTGGCGCTTTCAGAACTTGCTAACCTAACTCGTCGCGGCGCAACGCTTTTGAAGTTGAAAGATGACGATCGACTATTATCTGTTCATGCGATCGCTTCTAAGGGAGATGTCGTCATGGCGACTAGCGGCGGACGTTTGCTGCGCTTAAGGATAAATGACGAGCAACTACCGATAACAAGTCGCAGCACTCAGGGGCTACAAGCCTTGCGGTTGCTGCGTTCCGAGCAAGTGGTTGGCGCTTCTATTCTGTTGCCGAATGACAGCCTGTTACTCGCTACCCAACTGGGGTATGTCAAACGTTTACCCATAAGTGCTATGCCGCTGGCTCAGTTGGGTAATATCGGTACGACGGTGTTTCAGTTCACCACCAAGTCGGATGCTTTGGCGGGGATAGTAGTCGCTAACGCTTCATCTGAGGTGATATTAATGACAAATACGCAGAGAACACAGAAATTACCTGTAGATAAGGTAAAGTTCTGGGGTAAAGATGGCACGGGCGATCGTCTGATTGCGCTCAAAGCTGAGGAAAAAGTTATCAATTTGCTAATTGCTTAATTTCAAATTTCAGATTTTAGGTTTTAGATTTTAATTCAATCTAAAATCTAAAATCTAAAATCCAAAATTGATTATGCGTATCCTTGCTATTGGTGATATTCACGGTTGTTCGATCGCCCTCGATTCCCTCCTCGCTGCTGTAGTCCCGCAGCCAGAAGATAAAATTATTACTCTGGGCGACTACGTAGATCGCGGCCCTGATACTAAGGGCGTTATCGATCGTCTCATCGCTTTGCACGCTACCGGGCAACTTATACCTTTACGCGGCAATCACGAGCAAATTATGCTCAATTCTCGTGCTGATGGGAAGCTATTAGCGTGGCTGTCCTGGGGCGGTAAGGCAACGCTTGCTTCTTATGCGGTATCTGGGAATGAGGGAACTTTGCAGGATATCCCAGAAAGTCATTGGGATTTTCTCGAAAATAAGTGTGTAAATTGGTACGAAACAGACAAGCATTTTTTCGTACACGCAGATGCCGAACCAAATTTACCGTTAGGGGAACAACCGGAATTTGTCTTGTTTTGGGGGCCGAGCGATCGACCGTCACCCCACTTTTCCGGCAAAACAATGGTTTACGGACACGATACACAAGAAAGTGGAATTCCACTTAATTTAGGCTATGCAATTTGTATCGATACTTGGCCTGACGGAAACGGTTGGTTAACTTGTTTAGATGTAACAAGTGGGAAAGTTTGGCAAGCAAATCAAGCGGGTCAGCAACGACAACTTCTCATCGATCGATAATTAATAAAGCTCACAAAAACAAACCCCTTTCCTCTAAAAAATCATCCTTATAATATCATAATCCAGTAGCATCGGTTGCCAAAAAAATCCCTTTCCGATCTGCGTACCCTACGGGAAGGCTATCGCCTACATCTGCGTTTATCTGCCTACATCTGCGGTAAAAACTTAACCCCTAATTCCCACAAATAATCTTTCGCATCATTCTTACACTACCGATGCAACCCGATACAAACAGTCCAACTATCCTTCGAGATGATGACAGTCCCTAACTAAGACCACCCCACTTCGTCACCTGGCAAATCTTTACCGATCGACAAATAGCGATCGCTTCAAGCTGGGAGTAATTTCCACCTAAAATTTGGGAATAATAAAAGTAGCCTCGCTAACTCCTTCTCAATCAATCGGCACAGACACAATGAAACTGAGAATCCTAACTGCTACGGCTATTTTGGCACCTGTATGCTTAGCAACTGCACCAGCTAGCGCCGTCAATCCCGAACACCTCCAACAGTTACTGAACACCAATATTTGTCAAAAATGTGACTTGAGTGGCGCTGACTTAAAAGGTGCGAATCTCAATGGTGCTGATTTGAGGGGTGCAAATCTCAATGGTGCCGATTTGAGTGGTGCCAAACTGAATGCTGCCAATTTGTCTAATGCAGACCTGACAAATGCCAAGTTGACTGGTGTCGATCTCAAAGATGCCAATTTGACTGATGTAGTTGGACTTTCCTCTGGCAATCTTGCCACTCCAACTCAAGGAACGCAACAGGTAACAGCGCCTCTGCAACCAGGAAACGGACATTTCACCCCACCAGATCGCATCCCCACTCAAACCGGAGGTGCGGGCGCAAGGTAGATGAGAATAGGAAATGTGGGAATAACCAAAATAACCACGCTTTCTCTGAAATGAACTACTAAGGATGGTACAGAAAAATGAAACTGAAAATCCTAACTGCTAGCTCTTCGCGGCAGGTGACAGCACCTTTGCAAGGTGGAAACGGACATTTCACCACTCCCGATCGCATCCCCACTCAAACCGACGGGGCCGGTTCATCAGGATTCTAGCTTTCGGTATAGAAGAAAAAATGAGGATGTTTGTAGAGGAAAATCCTGATGTATCCCCGTCTTAAATACCTCACCCTTGCTACTCTAATTCCGATCTTCTCGTTAATATATTGCCTACAGCTAGTAGGAATTTCTTTGGCAAAATCCAGCCATTTAGTTCTGGCGCAAGGTACAGATGGGGTGAATTTGTCCCCACAAGACCGAAAGACACAAGCAGATCGGCTGTTACAGATCGGAATTCAACAATTTTACAGCAGTCAGTTTCGCGAAGCTCTCCAAACTTTTGAACAAGTTAGGACAATATATATAGAAATAAATGACAAAACAGGTATTGCGTCAGCGCTCAATAATATAGGGGAAGTTTACAACGAGCTCGGTCAACCTGACAAGGCGATGGAAGTGTTGCAACAAGCTTTGAGTATCCGCACACAATTAAGCGACAAAGCAGGTGTTGGCGAAACACTCAATAACCTGGGAATACTTTACAGAGATACCAGTCAATATGGCAAAGCTTTGGAAATGTTGCAGCAAGCTTTGGCTATCCGTAGAGAAGTGGGCGATCGCATCGGTGAAGGACGCACCCTCTTCAACATGGGAGTTGTTCATCGCAGATTAAGTCGATATCCTCAAGCTTTAGAATTCTATCAGCAAGCATTAGAAATTGCCAAAGCAACGGGAGATCGCATTAACGAAGGGCGATTGCTCAATGGGATGGGATATGTTTACAATAATTTAGGCCAATATACCCAAGCGCTAGAGTTTTATCAGCTAGCTTTAGCCATTCGTAAGAGTATAGGCGATCGCTCTGGTGAAGCTGCTACCTTGGGAAATATAGGGATAGTTTACGATTATCTAGGCCAATATCACAAAGCGATCGAGTTCTATCAGCAAGCACTCTCGCTCTCTAAAACAATTGGCAAAATTGTAAGTGCAGGGAATATCCTCAGTAACATAGGCGGAGTTTACTACAGTTTGGGTCAGTATCCCCAAGCGCTAGATTCCTACCAGCAAGCCTTAGCAATTATCCAAAAAACTGGCGACAAGTTTGTTGAGGCAGCTACGCTGAACAACATCGGATTAACTTACAATCGTCTGGGTAAGTATTCTCAGGCATTGGCGTTTTATCAACAAGCATTAGCGATTCGTAAAAGTATAGGCGATCGCGCAGGTGAATCAAACACTCTCGGTAATATGGGGGTAGTTTATGATACGCAAGGTCAGTATGCCAAGGCGCTGGAGTTGTTTGAACAAGCTTTAGCAATTCGTAAAAGTATAGGCGATCGCGCCGGCGAAGGAGGCACCCTTAATAGCATTGGTTCTATTTACAAAAGTCTAGGTCAGTATCCGCAAGCATTAGATACTTATCAGCAAGCATTAGCTATTCAAAAAGAAGTAGGCGATCGACCGGGCGAAAGGATTACTCTCAGCAACATCGCCAAACTTCTAGAAACGCAAAATAAACCAGAACTAGCTATTAGTTTCTACAAACAATCCGTCAACGTCACAGAAGCTATTCGTAAAGATTTAGAGAAACTTTCGCGAGAGCAACAACAATCATATACCACAACT
>NZ_JACJUP010000420.1:0-5109 GCF_014748295.1 Planktothrix sp. FACHB-1355
GATTGATAAAAAGACTGCGGATAAATATCAGATTACTAACTTACAACAATTTCAAGACCCAAAGATTGCCAAGCTATTTGATACCGATGGAGATGGCAAAGCCGATCTAGTTGGTTGCGATCCGGGTTGGAGTTGTGAGTTAGAAATGGATCGTCATCTAGATGCTTACAAATTGCGGAATACTGTAGAAATTAATAAGGGAAATTATACAGCTCTGATTGCAGATGCCTTAACTCGTTACCAACAAGGAAAACCATTTTTTTCCTATGTTTATAGTCCTTTCTGGCTCGGTCAGGTAATGAAAGTCGATCGAGATGCGATCTGGCTGGAAGTTCCATTTACTACCTCTTCCAAAGCCACTGGGAAACTTACTGCCAAAGATACATCTGTAAACGGCAAAAATCTGGGGATGGTTCAAGGTAGATATCGAGTACTTGCCAACCGAAAATTTTTAGCGAAAAATCCCTCGGTTAAACGTTTCTTTGAACTGGTGAAAATTCCTTATCAAGATATGATTCGGGAAAGTTTTATCATTAAACAGGGTGAAGATAAACCCCAAGATATTCGTCGTCATGCCGAGGAATGGGTGAAGCAGAATAATAAACTGTTTCAGGGCTGGATAAATCAAATCAAGCAACCCAATCATAACCTGTTAGAAGAAACTTCTTCAAGTATTGGGAATAATCCTAACCCCAAAACCCAAAGTTTAACGAGATTGAGTATCTTATTAAATCCTTTTCAGCTTTACACCGTTCCTCTAGACAAGTGGATTACAGCAACTATTAATTTCTTGGTAAATAACTTTCGTCCTTTCTTCCAAACAATTCGCATTCCGATCGGTTGGGTATTACAAGCAATTCGTAATTTCTTGTTGGCGATTCCTCCAATAATCTTGCTACTATTGGCCAGTTTTATGACATGGCGAATTGCAGGAAAACCTGTAGGAATTTACAGCTTACTTGCCCTAATATTAATTGGTTTTACTGGGCTGTGGGAAGCGGCGATAATTTCCTTAGCTCTTGTGGTTACATCTGTGATATTTTGCATTATTGTTGGTATTCCCTTGGGTGTAGCTTGTGCCCGGAGCGATCGATTTGAGCGAGCGCTTTTACCCCTCCTTGATGCCATGCAAACTCTGCCAGTGTTTGTTTATCTGGTGCCGGTAATTATGCTATTTGGAATTGGAGAAGTTCCGGGGGTAATTGCTACGATTATTTATGCCCTTCCTCCCTTAATTCGCTTTACTAATTTGGGGATTCGACAAGTTTCTCCAGAGATTGTGGAGGTAGCTAGCGCCTTTGGTTCAACACCCAGACAAACCTTATGGGAAGTGCAAATTCCGCTGGCTATACCCACGATTCTGGCTGGAGTTAATCAAACTGTGTTGTTTGCTCTGGGGATGTCGGTGGTTGCTTCCATGATTGCAGTTCCAGGACTGGGTTTAACGGTATTACAAGGTGTGGGGCGCTTAGATGTGGGGATGGCAGCTGTGGGGGGATTAGGAATTGTTTTGTTGGCAATTCTGCTCGATCGCATCACTCAAGCTATTGGCAAGAGGTATAACGGTTGAAGCCTTACAGGAATACCCAAATTATAGGGGTCTATCTTTCCCTGTAAATGTTAGAAATTGCTCGAAAAAAAAACAAGTCGATCGATATTTGTAACCAGTCAAATTGGGAAACGAAATTTCTTTCAGCAGAAATCATTAAATGCTATTATTTATGTAGGAATATTCACCTTTGGTCACGCTCATTAGATTGAACAATGAAAAGAAGAAGCAATTCTCTGGGATAAAAGCCGGAGCGAAGCTTACTCACCCCAGTATCGCGATTTTCCCAATTAACTCAGGGATTTCCCACAAAAGTGGAAGAGAATAAATTTGCCAGCATATTCAAGTAATACAGAACAAATCGAACAACTACCAATGTCAATATTAGAGCCATCTCCGCAGATTGTCACAAAAGACTCCCATTTCCTGGCAATTGCTGCCATATTATTAGCTGTTTTAATTTGTGGATTCACACCAATACTGATTCGATTTTGCGAAAGCGAAGTCGGACCAGATGCGCTCGTCTTTAACCGCTACTGGATAGCCACAACAGTTTTACTATTATGCAATGGCTTGGGGGCTGGACACCGCTTTTGGAGCAAATCTCAAAATCTGTCCAGTCAACTGAATGAGGAAACATCCTCCCCCATATCTTATACGAGTCAAACAGTATGCCTCTTGTTAATATCGGGATTCTGCTTCGCTACTATGCAGGTTTTATGGTCTTGGTCACTCACTCAGACTAATCTTGCCAACTCTGCCTTGCTTCATAATTTTTCCATCTTTTTTACAACAACAGCGGAATGGTTCCTCTTCAAGCAATACTTTCATAAAAACTTTCTGATGGGTCTTGTTATAGCTGTAGGAGGAATGATTTTACTAGGATTAAATGACCTGCAATTTGAGCCATCTCAAATCCAAGGAGATATTATTAGCCTAGTCTCTAGTGTGGCGTTTGGGGCGTTTTTAATGAGTGCGGAAAGAGTGAGAAAACGAGTAAATACTAACACCACAATGTTTTGGTGTTACGCATTAGCAATTATCCTGACTCTCCCGCTGGCTGCGATCGTTCGCGAGCAAGTATTCCCTATATCAGTTCAGGGGTGGTATGGTGTTTTTATTTTGGGGCTTAATGCTGCTATATTCAGTTTTTTGCAAATATATAGTCTTCAGCAGTTATCTGCATCTTTCGTTGCCCTAGTTTTCCTACTAGATCCAATTTTGACAGGTATCTTTGCCTGGTGGATATTTGGAGAAACGTTGCCTTGGCTCAATTTATTTGCATTTGCTGTAATTTTAGTGGGGTTGTATTTCGCGGTATCTAGTCCATCGGTAGCGAGCGATTTTGAGGAGAATTAAGTACGAAATAGCCATAAAGGTTGAGAGCGCGTACACTTGATTCGCCTGAATTGAGAAATAGACATCTCCTCCAAAAGAATCTTAAAGGGCAGGCAGGATGCCTACCCCACAAGAATTTTTGGAGGTTTTCCCCCTTTGACATACTCACCGGGCTGAAGCCACGGTGATTCTTTACGCTTCATTGAGCTCTGCTACCGAAGTAGTCTTAGAATCAGCAGACCCGGATTTGGTATTATTATTCTCAAAATTATTATTAACTAATTTTTCAAACTTATTGAGATTATTATTTAATTGTTAATTTTAAATCGCCTTTGTCGAACTGGCGACAAGCAGATAACTGTGACGCCTAGTACAGCAAAACCCCTATTCAATGCGATCGCGGGACGGGGACTTTAAGCTGCTCCACAAGCCAGCTTCAAGAGCCTTTTAGACAAAATGGACGGAATTGCCCCAATCGATCGAGTGCTTCTGTATCCTATTTAACCCAACTCAATTATCAAGTATTGTTAAAATTCTTTCTCAATAACTCTAAAGGTTATATAAGTGTTCTAGGTCTGCTTATTGAGAATCTTTTTTAACAACTCTCATGTTGTTTTAGTCAGAGGTGCGAACATAACAACCTTTGACTGTGCAACTTATTATGAGAATTTGTAGCCAAAATTGGAGAAATTCTATGGAATGCCATAAATGTGTAAGAAATTGCGGTAACACGCATCAAGGAAAAAAACGCAGTTTTTGGAAATGGCGCACAAAAAAGGAGAAATCGGTAGAATCGCCAAAAATTCCGAAAGTTGCTTTAGTCGGTACGCCTAATGTGGGAAAAAGCGTGCTGTTTAATGCCTTGACAGGTACTTACGTTACGGTATCTAACTATCCGGGAACGACTGTAGAAGTGTCGCGAGGAGAGACGCGCATAGGAGATCGCTTCTTTGCCATTGTGGATACGCCGGGAATGTACTCGCTACTACCAATTACCGAAGAAGAAAAAGTCGCCAGAGACTTGCTGTTTGCAGAAACAGTAGATCTGGTAATTCATGTTATCGATGCCAAAAATTTAGGCAGAATGCTGCCGTTGACGTTTCAGCTAATTGAAGCGGGATTGTCTGTATTGTTGGCAGTTAATATGATGGACGAAGCACAACGCTTGGGTATCCAAATCAATCCCGCTCGCTTGGAAAAAGAATTGGGAATTCCAGTCGTGACAATGGCGGCGGCACAAAATGTCGGTATTTCGGTATTGAAGGAAAGGGTGTTTGAATATGTTAAGTCAGATTGCTTATCCGCAGCCTATTGAGGAAGCGATCGCCAAAATAGAGTCTCTGCTTTCCCAGGAACTCTTCCTCTCTAACGATCGGCCAATTTCCAAACGCAGTCTCGCATTGCTGTTATTGCAAAAAGACCCTGATTTTTGGGAAAAAGTGCAGCAAAAAGAACAGCAATATCAAGCAATTGAAGCGGCGATTAATTTAGCGGAACAGCAACTCAACCAACCCCTGAGTTTAGCGATCGCGCACGCACGTCAGCACCAAGCTTGGCATCTCGAAAAAAAGGTACTCCAAGAACCAACTCAAGAACAAAGAATGTTCAGCGAGAGGTTGCACAGCCTCACCGTTAATCCCATCACCGGATTTCCCATCCTGGTAGTTATTCTCTACTTCGGCGTCTATAAATTTGTCGGTGAATTCGGCGCAGGCACATTAGTTGATACCATAGAAACTTTCTTTGAAAGTAACATTAACCCCTTCGTCAACTCTGCACTAGCTCAAATTTTACCTTGGCAAGCGCTGCAAGATTTGCTCGGCAACGAATACGGCATCATCACGCTGGGAATTCGCTACGCCGTCGCGATCGTATTGCCAGTAGTAGCTACTTTCTTTTTAATGTTTTCTCTGTTGGAAGATAGCGGCTACTTACCGAGATTATCCCTCATGCTCGATCGCCTATTCAAATCCATCGGTTTATCGGGACGCGCTGTGATTCCAATGGTATTGGGATTGGGTTGCGATACAATGGCGACGATGGTAACGCGCACTCTGGAAACTAAAAGAGAGCGCTTGATTGCGACCTTTCTCCTCTCTTTAGCCATTCCCTGCGCCGCGCAATGGGGCGTGATTGTCGGTTTGTTAGCCCAAAAGCCAGGAGCGTTGTTAATTTGGGGAGGATTTATTACCGGAATTTTCTTAGTAGTCGGTTATTTAACA
>NZ_JACJUP010000421.1:0-5167 GCF_014748295.1 Planktothrix sp. FACHB-1355
CCATCCAAGTACCGCGAATTTTGGTAATTCCTCTCTTATCTCCTGTTAAACCTTTAACAGCAGTCGCGCCAGTCAATAAAATAATTTTTGGATTAACTAAGCGAATTTGTTCTAACAAATAAGGTTTGCAAGCCGCAATTTCATCTGGTGTAGGAACGCGGTTTCCTGGCGGTCGGCATTTTATGATGTTACAAATATATACATCTTTTTCGCTACTCAACCCAACGGCTGCAAGAATTTTTTCTAACAGTTGACCCGCTTTCCCGACAAATGGCAAACCAGTCTCATCTTCATTTTGTCCGGGTGCTTCCCCTACGATCGTAATCGGGGCTTGTGGATTGCCTCGTCCAACGACAGCATGAGTGCGCGTATTTCCCAATCCGCAGCGATGACACTGGTTGCAATGATTCGCCAGTTGCTCTAAGTTTTCATAAGTACCGGGGGGAATGGGTATTTTTGCAGAACTGGGAATCAAATTTGTCTGCGAAACTGATGGGGTAGATGCTTCGCTACCTGGTAAAAGGTCAAAAAGGCTCAGCTGTTCGGAGTCCGACATAGATAAAACGGCAAGGTTTCCACGTCTCCATCCTATCAATCCCAGTGTGCGAAATGATGAAGCTTTGGGGCGAAGGGACAAGTTGTTAGAAGTTGCCGTAATCCATTATAATTCGCGTTTTAGGAGTTAAAACGGCATATCATCGTCATCAAAGTTGTCTGGCGGCGGAAAATCATCGCTTATTTCCGGCTGTGGCTCATTTTCCGGTTCCGTTTGCATATCGATCCAACGCTTGGCTTGTTTGAGCGCTTCTTTCTCGTTTTTAGCGTTGTGAACTGGGATAAAGCACTTGCCACCGGAGTTCCAGACTTCGACGCAAAACACTGGTCTCGCTTCGATAATCCAACCTTTGTAAATTTCTGGTGAACTCATAGTTAATACCAATTCTTTATCCTGTCGCTAGAAATCGCCTAAGTGTATAGTAAGGTTTAATCGGCTTGGAAGTTCGCAATCCGATCGATCCTTGTGCCGGATTCAAACTAAACCAAACCGCAAATCCTTATTTTGAAGCTAGCACGCCTAAGCTGACAAACGTCAGGTTGACAACACTGACAACAGTGCCAAAGTTATGTTAAATAATGCAAAGTATTGCAGCAGTTCAGTTGGCTAAATTACTGCGGGGGGAAGGTTGTGTAATTTGGTTGAGCTTGTTTTGGGCCGATCGCAGTAGCTGTTGCGCTTCTGCATAAGCAGTCGTTCCCCGTTCGACCCTCTGCATCGGATACGGTAAATTCAACACCCAAATTGCTCCTGCCGATCCCGCCATCATCACAGCAGCAAATTTGATTTTGATCCACGCACCCGGCGGACGGTTGACTTAAGCTCATTGTCTCACTCGATCGCTGCGTTGGGAATACTAGATCTTGTCCAGCTGACCGAGATCACTTTGGGTTTCCCAGCAGATGCGTAATACTACGGTTGTAGAAAGCGATCGGAAACTACCTGGTTGCCCGTCAGGACACTTTTGTGACGGAGAAACAAAGTTCCTGTAAAGCTTTTCAAAAAACTTGGGAATAAATACCGAGTTTCTGAATTCGCAAATTAAGATGTAGCAGGGTGTTTTGCTCAGATTAAAATTGATTGACTTATCTATGGAGACGAATAGAAAATATGAAACAACTTGGTGTGACAGTATGGTTTACCGGTTTGAGCGGTGCTGGTAAAACTACTATCAGTCGCGCAGTGGAAAAGGAACTGCGCGATCGCGGTTATGGCATAGAAATCCTGGACGGCGACATAGTGCGCGAGAACTTGACGAAGGGTTTGGGTTTTAGTAAAGAAGACCGCGACGAGAACATCCGCCGCATTGGTTTCGTAGCTCATTTATTGACTAGAAACGGCGTCATTGTTTTGGTTTCGGCTATTTCTCCTTATCGGGAAATGCGGCAAGAAGTAAAGCAACGAATTGGCGATTTTATCGAAGTTTACGTGAATGCGCCATTAGCAGTGTGCGAAAAACGGGATGTCAAAGGACTTTATAAGAAAGCACGCGCCGGACAAATTCAGCACTTCACCGGTATTGACGATCCTTACGAAGTGCCAGCTAACCCGGATGTGGAATGTCACACCGACATCGAAAGTGTGGAAGAAAGTGTAGCTAAAGTTTTACACAAGCTCGAATCTGCTGGTTATATTAACTTGAGCTAGGGGCTAGGAAATTTTAGATTTGAGATTTGAGATTTCTAATTTTATTTAAATCTCAAATCTCAAATCTAAAATTTGAAATTAAATATAACGAGTTAATTGCACTCGATAGCGGTCTTTCTTAGTAGTTGCCACTTCCCCAACTTGGAGGCGTCCTTTGCCGCCGATCGCAATTAAATCGCCGGATTTAACTTGGTAACTGGCAGAGTTAACTTCTTTCCAGTTGACTCGCACATCACCCCCATCAATCAAATCCACCATTTTGCTGCGGGACATCCCAAAACCGGCTGAGGCGATCGCATCCAGTCGCAAAGATGCCTCTACCGTTGTTAGCTCTTTCTTTTTCGGTTCCTTAATCTTCAGAGCGCTCAATTCAATGCGCTGGGTTTTCACCGGCACCGATCGCACTTGCGTGAGATGTTCTTCCAGATATTCTACCATTTCTGGAACTACAATTACTTGGGCTCCTCGCTCTCCCAAAACAATAATATCGCCAGTTTTATCCCGGACAATACCGCATCCCAACATCGCACCCAGAAAATCGCGGTGAGTGGCAGGATCGAAGAGAAAATTACCGGCAATTTCTAACGCTGCTAACTCTACCTGAGACGGATCGAGAGGAAGTTCCGATCGCGCGATCGCGACTCGTTGACGTTCTGCTTGCGGATAACCACCCCATGCCAGCAGATGCACTTCCGTCAAGCGATCGAACATCTGCTTAATCTCCACCAGTTCCGGTGGTGAGAGAAAATCGGTAAACACAATTTCCCAAGTTTTGATCGCCTGTTCCGCTAGGTCAATTACCCTAGCAGCAGTGTCTCGATTTTCGATTCCTTTTAAAAGTTCTTCCCTCGGTAACATCGTTTAATTTTAGATTGTAGATTTGCTCTGGAATGTCTTAGCTATCAGCCGCATAACCTTGGATATTTTCTGGCTCAAATTGACGAAGTATCCGGGTAGCTTCCCGCGTCAGACTTTCAGAACCTCGAACCACAATTAAATATTTTCCCTCATTTAAACGATTGCGGTAAGGTAAAGCATCACCGCTGCCAAACAACAAACCACTACCACCACCGACAAAAATACTGCCCATCAATCCAGCGATAGCACCCAAAAGGCCACCGATAACGTGATTGCCGATTTCGCCCGCCCAAGCAAAGGTGTTTAAATTAGTTTGCAGGCTAAAGCCTAGACCTGCCACAAAGCCAAACGGCACCAACCAATATGACATCAGCGTCGCTTGCTTTTTAGCTTGCAGGTTGGGATCGATCAACCCAAACTCATCAGCACTTTTGTATCCTCTGCCCAGAATGCTCACTTTGTCCATCGGTAAGCCTTCTTTTTCTAAAGCCGAGTAAGCTTCTTCTGCCTGAATGCGATCTGCCAAAACGGCAAAGAGGTAATTCATAAAGATCTTCCTGCCTGGAAACCCCGTCCCAAGAGTGGGCGGGTCGGAAGGCGGGGCAGGGTATAACGCCTTCCACGGTTAACTTTTGTATAGAACAGATATCTATCGGTATGATGCTCGGTCTTACACCGTTTGGTTTGACCGTGAAAAGGATAAAAACTTTCTGGGGATTAGCCGTGGCCATACCATTTTACCGTTAGAATGACCTACTGTAGAGATTTCCGATGGTGGCAACAAGCGCATCAGAGCATGGAAACAGCCTCCAGACCAATATCCGACTGATGCAACGGCAACATTTTTAAGTCGCCGCAGCAGCTAAATTCAAAGACACGCATCCTCTATCTCTACCGGCAGAGACGAAAGTTACTGCCTGTTCCAAATTGTTGGCGGGACAAGTTTCCCGCTCTAAACTCACTTACTAACCATGTCCAAGGTTCTCGTCTCCGATTCAATAGACCAAGCTGGCATCGATATCTTATCTCAGGTAGCCCAAGTTGATGTAAAAACCGGCTTGCCAGCTGAAGAATTAATCCGGATCATCCCAGAATACAACGCGCTCATGATCCGTTCTGAAACTCGCGTCACCAAGGCAGTGATCGAAGCTGGCACGCAGCTCAAAATTATTGGGCGAGCGGGTGTTGGCGTGGATAATGTGGATGTGCCTGCGGCGACAAGGCAGGGCATTGTCGTCGTCAACTCTCCAGAAGGCAACACCATTGCAGCAGCAGAACACGCACTCGCTATGATGCTAGCCCTCTCGCGTTATATCCCAGAAGCTAATCTTTCGGTAAAAAGCAACAAGTGGGATCGCAAGAGCTATATCGGTACAGAAGTTTACAAAAAAAATCTGGGCGTTGTCGGTTTGGGTAAAATTGGCTCCCACGTAGCCACCGTAGCGCGGGCGATGGGTATGAAGGTAATGGCCTTTGACCCGTATATTTCTAGCGAAAGAGCCGAACAGCTCGGCTGTCGCCTGGTGGAACTGGATTTGCTGCTGCGGGAAGCCGATTACATCACCCTGCATATGCCGAAGACGCCAGAAACCACTCATCTAATTAACGCCGCAGCTCTTGCCAAAATGAAACCGACAGCTCGGATTGTCAACTGCGCTAGAGGTGGAATAATTGATGAAGCGGCTTTAGCAGAAGCTCTGCAACAAGGTAAAATTGCTGGTGCGGCATTGGATGTCTTCGAGACAGAACCGCTGGGTGAATCAGCCCTACGCAGTCTGGGCAAACAAGTTGTACTGACGCCCCATTTGGGAGCTTCCACCGCCGAAGCACAAGTCAATGTTGCGATTGACGTTGCGGAGCAAATTCGCGATGTGCTGTTGGGTTTACCGGCAAGGTCGGCAGTAAATATCCCAGGTTTGTATCCAGATGTTCTGGAAAAGCTCAAACCCTACCTGCGACTGGCGGAAACTCTGGGCAATTTGGTCGGTCAACTGGCTGGCGGACGAGTGGAAAGTCTCACTGTGCGGATGCAGGGAGAATTGGCCAGCAACGACAGTCAGCCGTTAGTGGTGGCATCCCTCAAGGGTCTGCTTTCGCAAGCTTTGC